>JAURYC010000118.1 GCA_030654105.1 Deltaproteobacteria bacterium | reverse complement strand
TTGGCAAGAAACCGTTCAGGAAATGCGAAAAATAGATGAACTGTAGCCGGATTGTAGAAGGTTTAGGTTTAGGTTCAGGTTCAGGTAGAGGATAAACGAAACAGACCATATGGACCAAAAAGACCAAAGTCCCCTCTGACTTAATTTTTAAGTCAATTGTTCATTATCATATCTTTTCGAAAAAGGGTTCTATAGGATGGTTTGTTACTTTTTTGCAAAGGATTCTGGACTTCATTAAAGTATACCAATTATAATATAGTATTTTGATTGGTTAAATTGGTATGATTTTATATTGGGGTTTCTGAAATTTGACGGTCACTGAATATTTAATCCCTTTAGGGGGAAATGCCCGAAAGAGGCATTATCATGAAACTGATAAGGGTAAGATTATCAGCTTTGTTGTTCAATTGGAAGTCTTAGTTGATGACCTATGGGAAGTAGTAATTCGTTATGATTCTACTCACGGGTTTGCTCATATAGACAGATACCATCGGGATGGAAGAAAAGTTAAAAAGGAACTCCCTTTAAAACTTAGGGAAGCCTTAACTTTAGCAGATGAAGATTTAAAAGAAAATTGGAAAACTTATCAAACTATTTTTCTGGAGGGCAAATAGATGATTGAGATCTTAGAGAGAAAGCATGCCATATTAGTTACAGAATTTGATCGTTATGTCGTGGAGCACCCTGAATTTGCAGTGGAAATACCACGAAATGCCCAGATTGTTCTCCAACTTGAAGGAGACGAAGAATATAACCGGTGGAGTAAACAATTAGCTGAGAACCAAAGAGAACCAGGCCAAAAGGTCGTTTATGTAAAGGTGAAGGGGCTCAGACCTGCAAGATCAAGGCTCCTTAAACCTGAAATTGCTGTTGCTTAAATGTTTGTCCAAAAACAGAGATAGGGGTCAGCCATTGACAACGGACATTGGTTCACGTATGCTATGGCTGGCCTTGCGTTTCTACTACAAAGCATGTATCCCCTACCCTCTTGATATAATAACTCTCTGACTTAATTTTTAAGTCAACTTCTTTCCTAACCAAAAAAAATGGCTTGCGGATGATGTCTACGACTCCACCAAGTTTGAAAAAACATTTAATTTTAAGACACAAGTAGAATTGGTTGAAGGCCTTCGCCGTGAAGTCGCCTGGTATCGAACCCAAAAATCCCACATTCGCAGAAAGTGACCTTTTAGTTTATTATGCCTCCTGACTTAATTTTTAAGTCAAATTCTCCAAAACATTATTTGAATTTAACAAGATTGGCCAGATAGACCAAACAAACCCATAAGGTCCGAATAGGCGATTCACTCCGCTAACAACAATGAAACGGACTCAATCAATATAGATAAGATCAACCAAATCTAACGGGAGATAGAAGCTGCTTGGAGAGGGTGTATACCTTCAATCTCTTCCCTGTAACTTTCTTGGATCTCCCACAGATCTACAGCACGCTGAGCATTGAGCCAAAATTCGGGAGTATTGCCAAATAATCGGGACAACCGTAATGCCATGGTCGGTGAAACGCCACGACGTTCACGCAAAAGTTCGTTTACAGTTTGGCGTGAGACCCCCAATCCCTCAGCAAGGCTTGACGCCGTCAATCCATATTCAGGCATAAAATCCTCTCGAAGCATCTCTCCTGGATGGGTGGGTTTTATTTTACGAATCTTTGGATTTTTGATATTCATAGCTCACCTCTCAATGATAATCTGTTATTTCGACATCATAAGCATCACCCTCAATAAAACGAAAACAGATTCGCCATTGATCATTTATAGAAATTGAGTATTCTCCCTCTCGGCGCCCTTTCAAGGCATGAAGACGGTTACTTGGAGGAACCTTCAAATCATCTAGAGCTGTGGCAAGATCTATATATTCCAGTCGTCGGATAGCTCTCTTCAATAAATCAGGGGGAAGCCGTCTTGACTTCCCTGCTATAAAAAGATTTCGTGTATGTATATCTGCAAAGGTTTTAATCACCAAGCTAAATATAACTTGTCACGTGACAATTGTCAATCTTAAAAACGACCTATCCCATGTTGAAGTAATAACGCATTGAACCCGATAAACGAATTATCATACTGCGGGATACTTCGGTGAGCAGTCAGCGCATCCAGACTGAGTTAGGATTCAAGCCGCAGTATGATCTGCGATCAGGTTGGCAAGAAACCGTTCAGGAAATGCGAAGAATGGGTGAGTTGTAAAGATTGAAGGAATTAAATATTTGAGGTTAGGATACTTCCTGACTTACTTTTTAAGTCAACTTCTTCTATATCAGCGAAGATCTATTTGAACGGGGATTATGCCTGATGATATCGTAAAAAGTCAGAAAAGCCGTCACTCCTGCGAAAGCAGTCCGCCTCAGGCGGACAAAACTACTTGAATTAACTTGATTCCCGCTTTCGCGGGAATGACGAAAATGTGGCAAAAAGGACTTTTTACGAAGCCATCATGCCTTCCTTCCGGAACCCAGATGACCGAGGAGGATCTCCATCGAATTGTTACCATCATAAGAAACTGCTGCAAACCAGCAAAAACAAACTTAGCTTAATCCTCCCGACTGAATTTTTCAGTCACTTCATTCATCTTGAAGGTCATTCTGGACTATTCCTTTAGAACATAGGAGACACTTTAGGAAGAGGCCTTCCTTTTTTGGGGTGGGTCCCTCCTGACGGCAATACGTGGCGAAAGATTGGATGAAGGCCAAAACCCATTACGAAGTTTTTAGATTTTTATAGGACGATCACCTCAATTTGATCCACTGCCTCGAAATGTTGATCCCTCGTCAGAAGTGTTCCTCCTACTTCCATGCAACATGCAGCAATCCAGACATCATTAATGGGTATTTTAGTCCCCTTCTTCTCGAGAGATCTATAGATAAAGGCATATTTTCTGGCCACGTCGGCATTCACATCAATAATTTCTA
>JAURYC010000117.1 GCA_030654105.1 Deltaproteobacteria bacterium | reverse complement strand
CTCCGTTTTGTATAAGTTTTTTGGTGGCTTCATCAAAATATTCCGTATAATTCCGAAAAATCTCAGTGGCTCGGATCGCTAAGGGGCTGTCTAAATAAACGGGCACGTCCGCTGGGAGCCTTCCCTCCTTGGCTAAAAGGTGCAGCGAATAAATGATCTCCTGGGTTCTTTCCACAGCGAAAGCCGGGATAATCACCTTCTCTCCGCGCGCGTAGCTGTAAGCGATTGCTTCGGCCAGTTCATTCAAACTGTCTTCTTCATTTTTATGATCACGGTCTCCGTAGGTGGATTCAAGAAAAAGGAAATCAGCCGCCTGGACCAGGCTGGCGTCTTCAACCAGTAATTGGGCCGGGCGGCCCACATCCCCGGAAAAAACCAGTTTATTCTGGAAGCCGTTTTCTTCAACCCAGAGTTCGATTAAGGAAGCACCGAGGATGTGCCCGGCATCCTTAAAATTGACTTTTAAGCCCGGGTAGGGTTCAAAAGGTTCATTGTAGGCTTTGATCTCGAACAACGGGAAGGTGGCCTGCGCATCTTTTTGGGTATATAAAGGTTGGATATGCTTCTGCCCATGGCGGAGGTGCTTTTTACTCTTCCATTGCGCTTCCATTTCCTGAATATGGGCGCTGTCTAAAAGCATGATCTCCAGTAAATCCCGGGTCGGCGGGGTGGTGTAAATCCGGCCCTGGAACCCCTTTTGCACCATGCGGGGCAGGAGACCGGAATGGTCGATATGGGCATGGGTGATCAGAAAACAATCGATTTTACTGGGCTCATAAATACCGATATCCCAATTGCGTTTTTCGATTGCGGCATTACCTTGATGCAACCCACAATCGATGGCCAATCGATGCGTGCCGGTTTCCAGAATGAAACAGGACCCTGTTACTGTTTTGGCCGCGCCCATAAACTTTATCTTCATACCCACTCTCCTTTCATCCCCGTTTTAGGGGAGTCTATTTTAGCATATTTTAAAAGTAAAGATGGAAAAGCCCCATTCATTTATTCCTTGATCTACCGGCTCAATGGAGTTATATAAGAAACCAATGTCTGCAGATGGAGGGGGGTTTATGGTCAAAGGGTTAAGTTTCCGCAAGGATTGCCGTGAATGTGGACGCACTTTCCTTACTCCGGATCGCCAAGCAAGACTTTGCCCACGATGTAGCGAACGAGTTGCGGGGAAGATTAAACAAAAGCAAAAGACCCTGCAAAAGCAGGAAAAGAAAGCTCCCCCTGCAACCAAAACCTCCCGGCAAATTCCGCCACCCGGTTTACCGCTATCTGATGAGCTTAGGGCTCAAATTCTTAAAGAGTACGAAGTCTACCGGGAAGAGAAGGACCTGGCTCAGCGCAAGGTTCATGCCCTAATCGCCAAGAAACTGAAGGTCAAAAAATTGCTGGTGGCCCAAGCCCTGCAGGCGGGTGGCAATTGGGACTTACCGGAAGAAACAGAGCAGGAGATTATTCGCCGCTATCAAGGGTATGTGATGAGTTTAGAGCGTCCTGCCAGAGGGCGGCGCAAAACTATTTCCAGGGAAATGGGGATTCCCTTCCGGGCCGTGGTGCTCGCCGTTCGGAAGTGGAACAGGCAACCGCCCAACCTAAAAGGGCTAAGCCGGGAGCAGCGCTTCTTCATCGAAAAAACCTATTGGCGCAATCTGGAAAACGGTAAGTCTCTTCGGGAAGGAGTGGCAGAGATTGCCCAAAAAATCGCCTGCCCTCCTTTACAGGTTTTTCGTTATCTGGACTTTATTCATGAAGGGCAAGATCGTTTGACCAAGGTCCCCGATGTCACGCCGGATCAAAGGGAAGCCATTTTGGCAGGATACGCTGAATACCTTTCGGGGTCCGCTCCCCCTGATCTTTTTCTGCATACGCTCTTAGCGCAAAAAGCAGGGGTCAATCATAAGCAAGTGCACAAAGTGCTTCTGAACTGCCGCCAGGAGAGGGTACGAGGAGCCCAAGCCCCACCCATTTTTACAGATACTTGACCACCAGATCCCCAACTTCTTGAGTCGTATAACCCATTTCTCCCGCGGCCATGCTCTTTAAATGTTTCTCGAGGACTTGGGCGATGGCCTTTTCGACGCGCTGCGCGGCTTTCTTTTCTCCGAAATGGTCGAGCATCATCTGGCAAGCTGCGATGGCCGCCATGGGGTTAATCATATTCTTGCCGGTATACTTGGGGGCGGAACCGCCCATGGGCTCAAACATGGATACTCCGCCAGGGTCGGGGTTGATGTTCCCGCCTGCTGCAATGCCCAGACCGCCTTGGATCATAGCCCCCAGGTCCGTGATGATGTCGCCAAAAAGGTTGTCGGTCACGATCACGTCGAACCACTCCGGGTTTTTGATCAGCCACATGCAAAGGGCATCGACGTGGGTATAGTCCGTTTTCACGCGGGGATATTCCTTGGCTACCTCGGCAAAGGTCCTCGCCCATAGATCGGAAGCGTAGTTGAGCACGTTGGTCTTGCCCGCGAGGGTCAGTTTGAGTTCCTTGTTGCGTTTCAGGCAAAACTCGAAAGCATAGCGCAGGCAGCGTTCCACTCCTTTGCGGGTATTGATCGATTCCTGGACAGCAACCTCATCCGCGGTTCCCTTTTTCAAGAACCCTCCCGCGCCCGTGTAGAGCCCTTCAGTGTTTTCGCGGATGATGACGAAGTTGATATGTTCGGGCCCTTTATCCTTAAGAGGAGTTTCCACCCCTGGGTAAAGTTTCACGGGCCGGAGGTTGATATACTGATCCAGGGTAAACCGCAAGCGCAAAAGGATGCCCTGTTCCAGGATACCGGGTTTTACCTGGGGATGCCCAATGGCCCCCAGGAATATGGCTTGAACTTTTCTGAGTTCTTCCAGAACGCTTTCAGGAAGAATTTCGCCGGTTTTGAGATACCGCTCTCCTCCCAGATCGTAGAAATGAAAGTCCAGTTGGAATTTTTCTTTCTCCGCAACAGCTCTTAAAACTTTCAGGCCCTCGTCTACTACTTCGGGGCCGGTACCATCTCCAGGAATGACCGCGATCTTGTAGGCCATTTTCCCTCCTTCTGCTAAGGTGATTTTTCAAAATAACATTCAATTTCTACAAAGCCTTGGTCATTAAAAGGGCCCCAGGATTAGAGGGTTTGAAAGATTTCGGATTTCGGAATGCGGATTTCGGAATGCGGATTTCGGATTTTTTATTCCGCATTTGGCATTCTGCATTCCAAATTAATAGCCTCCCTTGAATCCTTGAACCCTGGAACCCATTTTTTCATGTTTTCATTTTAAATGTCTTAACGTAGCTCATCAACCCTCCAGACTTGATGAGCTGTTGCATGAATGGCGGAATGGGCTGGGCTTTAAAAGTCTTTCCCGTGCTCAAATTTTCAATGGTGCCCGTTTCGCTGTCCACCTGCAACTCATCGCCCTGATGGATCCCTTCTACGGCCTCAGTGCTCTCGAGAATGGGCAGGCCCATGTTGAAGGCGTTGCGGTAGAAGATGCGGGCAAAGCTCTTGGCTACCACGCAAGAAACGCCGGCGTGTTTGATGGCCAGCGGGGCGTGTTCCCTGGAGGAACCGCAGCCGAAATTTTCCTCGGCCACAAAGATGTCTCCGGGCTGAATCTTCTCGAGAAATTTCGGGTCGATGTCTTCCATAAGGTGAGAGGCCATTTCCGCCGGATCCGTCGTATTGAGATAACGGGCGGGAATGATGGCATCGGTATCGACATTCGCCCCGAATTTCCAGGCTCTCCCTTTGTAAATCATAAGTCCTCCTAATCCTAATATAACCACAGAGGTCACAGCGCGGCAGAGCCGCAACCAAAAAAAACATCAGCCACAGAGGGCACAGAGATCACAGAGATATAAAGATCTTAAAAAAATCAATTTAGGACATAGATAACCACAGCGCGGCATGGCCGCAACCAAAAGAAATCACCCCCTCCCAACCCTCCCCCCTCGAGGGGGAGGGATAGGGGGGGGGATTGCTTAACAAAATTTTCAAAGTTTGAACGTTAGTAGTACAGATAAGCACAGATAAAATTAATAAATTCTTAATAAAATTTTCAGAAATTGAAGGTTAGT
>JAURYC010000116.1 GCA_030654105.1 Deltaproteobacteria bacterium | reverse complement strand
CCCAAAATCAAAATCAAACCAACGACCCCAAAAGTCCCCACCCGATGATCTTTCATGATCTTCATTCTTTCTTCGGGAGACTTTCCGGAAGCCAGCCCATCGCAAGTATCGGCTAGCCCATCCAGGTGGAAAGCTCCGGTTAGAAGGACCAGAAGCATGACGACCAGTCCATCCGCGAGGGTACGGGGAAAAGCCAAGGAAAAAAGCCAGTGAGCTGCCCAGAGAATCAGTCCCAGAAGAAGCCCGATCACCGGGTAGAAAGCCATGGATCGGCCCAAGAGCTGGGGATCTATTTCCTGATCACTCTTCCTCCAGGGGAGGATGGTTAAAAATTGCCAGGCTAAAGAGAAACTGTTCATTCCTTTGCTTCCGATACTCCCGCTCCAGAAAAAGTGGCCATTTCGTTCATGACTTTTACCGCCGCTTCGATCATAGACATGGCCAAGGCCGCTCCGGTGCCTTCCCCCAGGCGGAGGGATAAATTTAAGATGGGCTTCTGTCCGATATGCTCCCACATAAACCGGTGGCCCACCTCAACGGACTGATGGGAAGCAAAAAGATATCCTTTTATCTCCGGGTTCAAACCCACCGCAATCATCGCTCCGGCGGTTGAAATGAAGCCATCGACCACTATAGGAATTCGGTGGGAGGCACACCCAATAATCAATCCGGCAATTCCGGCAATCTCCAACCCCCCTACTTTGGCCAGAACGTCCAGTGGGTCTTTCGGGTCGGGTCGGTTGAACGCAATGGCCTTCTCGATGATCTGGATCTTCCGCGCCAGGGCATGATCGTCGATTCCTGTTCCCCGGTGGGTAACCTGCTTCACCGGGATGCCCGTGAGGGAAGCCAGGATGGCGCTACTGGGGGTGGTGTTGCCGATCCCCATGTCGCCAGTGCCTACCAGATCAGCTTTTTGTTCCCGGGCGTGATCGGCCATTTCCAGGCCAACGGATAACGCCTGCACAGCCTGGTCCCTGGACATTGCCGGACCGCAGAGGATGTTTCCTGTCCCCCGGGAAACTTTACGGACGATCAGCCCCTCCCTGGGTTCAAACTCATGGTCCACGCCGATGTCCACCACGACCACTCTGGCTCCTACATGGCGAGCCAGAACGTTAATGCCAGCTCCCCCGCGAAGGAAGTTATAAACCATCTGGGGGGTTACTTCTTTGGGATACGCGCTGACGCCTTCAGCCACAACGCCATGATCGCCGGCAAAAACATAAATAATCTTTTTTCCAACCTTCGGGTTTAGATTCTCAACGATGGCCACGTACTTTTTGGCCATCTCTTCGAGTTGACCCAGGCTGCCCTGGGGTTTGGTCAGCCTATCCAATTTCGCCTGGGCCTGAGAGAAAAATTCCTCTTTTAATGGCCGAATCGACGCGATTCTCTCTTTAAATTCTCTTTCCAATTCTTCACCCATCTTTTATCCTCATTCGCTATACGCTTTGCTCCATGCCCTATGCTATATAAGCTATGCCCTCTGCGCTATGCGCTATGCGTCTTTTTTACGACGACGGTCCTTTTATTTTCTGGGGAAGTCCGCAAACCATAAAATAAACCTCATCCGCTTTCCGGGCTATTTTCTGCTGAATCAGTCCGCTCAGGTCGCGAAAAATTCTGGCTTGGGGGTTATCGGGAACGATGCCCATCCCCACCTCATTGCCAACGATGACCAGAGAACACTTCACAACCTGGCAGGCCTGCAGCAACCGATCCGCTTCCGCAAGGATCTTCTCTTCACTCCAATCTGCCATCATGAGGTTGGAGATCCAGAGGGTAAGGCAATCGAGAAGAATAAGGCTGGAATGATCTCCGTTTTTCCTGATCGCCTCAGCCACCCGGAACGGCTCTTCAAGGGTCTGCCAGTCTCCGGGCCGACTTTTTTTATGCCGAAGGATCCTCTCCGCCATCTCTTCATCCAGGGGCTGGGCCGTGGCCAAGTAGATTTTAGGTCCGGGGAATTTTGAGGCCAGTTCCTGAGCGTATTGGCTTTTCCCGCTCCGTGCCCCACCCGTAATAAAAATGATCTTCTTTATCATAGCCATTAAAAATATTTGCTTCTCACTTTTTTAGAGCAAAAGGAAATTCCGAAGCACGAAATCCGAAATCCTAAACAAATTCAAAATTCGAATGATCAAAACCTTTTAACAATCCTTGTATTGGGTTTAGAATTTTGTACATTCGATATTGTTTCGAATTTCGATATTCGAATTTCGAATTTTTATCTTTCCTGGTGTTCTCTGTGGCTGAAAAATAAAAACCCCAACTTCCTGGGGAGAAATTGGGGTTTCAATATGCTATGCCCGCCTTCCCCTCGGAAGGGTCGAGAATGTTAATCAAGTCGGGCAGGTTTCCTGGCTTACGGCTTCCTACTTGTCCGCCTGTCCTATGGCGAACTCCCCACGCCTTCCCGGACAATGTCCAGTGGCCGAAGGAAGTGATTAGTGTAAGTGTCAGTGATTAGTAAAAAAAAATCTTACGGCTGCACTGACACTAAACACGGACACTCATCACTTCTTTCATGTGGGTTTCGTTCCGATCACAGTTGCGGGGCAGCGATGGTCTTATACCACCTTCCCTTCCCGGCTTGCGCTATGTCTAAAAGTTTTTTTACATCCTCCTTTAAAAAAAGCTGTCAGCTTTCAGCCAATAAGAATGCCTTAAAAAATGCAATTTGATTAATTTGCTGGTTGCTGAGCGCTGCTTGCTGAATGCTTATTCATCTTCACACCTTGGTAAACGATTGTCAATTCTTTTTTCTACTTGCTGAGTACGCTATGTGCTTAGCGCTCGGCGCTCTGCGGATTCATTCTGTCAGGTATTTATGAATGGCTTCGGCAGCCTTGCGCCCGGCCCCCATGGCCAGAATGACCGTGGCTGAGCCGGTAACGATATCTCCCCCGGCGTAGACCCCTTTCTTGCTCGTGGTTCCGGTCTCGGGATCGGCGACGATATAACCCCATTTGTTGGTCTGCAGATCCGGAGTGGTCGACGGGACCAAGGGATTGGCTCCCGTGCCGATGGCCACAACCACCATGTCCACCTCTAAGGTAAATTCTGAGCCGGGAACCGGGATGGGCCGGCGGCGGCCGGATTCATCGGGTTCTCCCAATTCCATGCGTTGACACTTCATTCCGCATACCCAACCATCTTCGTTACCCAAAATCTCGACGGGCAAAGTTAAGAAATGGAACTGGACGCCCTCTTCTTCGGCATGGTGTACTTCCTCGATTCGAGCGGGAAGTTCCTTCTTCGAACGCCGGTAAACAATGTAAACGTCATCAGCTCCCAGGCGAAGGGCCGTGCGCGCCGAGTCCATGGCTACATTTCCTCCGCCCAAGACCGCCACCTTTTTGCCTTTGGCAATGGGGGTATCATACCGGGGAAAGAGATAAGCCTTCATCAGGTTGGAGCGGGTTAGGTATTCGTTGGCTGAATAAACTCCATTGAAGTTTTCCCCAGGGATGTTCATAAACGTGGGGAGACCTGCACCGGTTCCCAGGAAGACCGCATTGTAACCGTTAGCCATCAGTTCATCCACTGTGTAGATCTTGCCGATAACCATGTTGGTCCTAACTTCTACGCCGGTTTTTTCTAGGTAATCAACCTCGGCCTGGACGATGGCCTTGGGAAGGCGAAATTCGGGGATGCCGTAAACCAATACCCCTCCAGTTTTATGCAGGGCCTCGAAAATGGTAACCTGATGGCCTTTCTTGATCAGGTCTCCGGCCAGCGTCAGACCGGCTGGACCCGCACCCACAACGGCCACGTTCTTCCCTGTGGGGGGTGCCTTGGGAGGCATGATAAATTCCCCATGAGCCATTTCGTAATCAGCAGCGAAACGCTCCAGTCTGCCGATGGCCACAGGTTCACCCTTCTTTCCTAAGATGCAAACCTTTTCGCATTGGTCTTCCTGCGGACAGACCCGGCCGCAAACCGCCGGGAGGCTGTTCATCTCCTTGAGCTTGCGGGCCGCGCCCAAGAAATCACCCTGGAGGATGAGATCGAGGAAGGCAGGAATATCGATGGACACCGGGCAGCCTTCTATGCAGGTTGGTTTCTTGCACTGCAAACATCGGCTGGCTTCCAGCTTGGCCAGTTCTGGAGTGTAGCCAAAAGGAACTTCATCAAAGTTTTTAGCCCGAACCTTCGGATCTTGCTCGGGCATCTTCTGCCGGGGGATTTGGGTTCTTTTTTTCTTCTCGGTGGTCTCAGTCATCAGGATTTACCTCCCAGGCAAGCTCCCCCTTGATGGCGAAAAGTTTCCAGGGATAGCTTCTCCTGATCCAGGTAGGCCCGCTGCCGCTTAACCAGTTCAACGAAATTTACCTCATGTCCGTCAAACTCCGGGCCGTCTACGCAAACAAACCGGGTTCTTCCACCCACCGTAACCCGACAGGCACCGCACATTCCTGTGGCATCAACCATGATGGGGTTCAGACTGACAACGGTCTTTATTTTTTGATTGCGGGTGACATTACAAATCACCCGCATCATGGGCACAGGCCCAATGGCCACGACCAAGTTAATGGTCGTGCCCTCATCGATGACATTCTGCAGGATGTCGCTGACGAAACCGTGGTATCCGTAGCTCCCATCGTCCGTGGAGACTTTCAGGGAATGGGATACCTTGGCCATCTCCTCTTCAAGAATTAGAAGATTCTTGGTTCGGGCGCCAATGATGGAGAGGACGGTATTCCCGGCCTCCCGCATGGCTTTGGCAATGGGATAGACCGGAGCGATGCCGATTCCGCCACCAACGCAGACGACGGTCCCAAATTTTTCGATGTGCGTGGGAACTCCTAAAGGTCCGATTAAATCGGAGATCATATCCCCGGCCTTAAGCTTGCCGAGTTGTTCTGTGGATTTTCCCAATTCCTGGAAAATGAGGGTGATAGTCCCTGCCTCCGGGTCTGCATCGGCCATGGTCAAAGGGATTCTTTCACCCTCTTCGTTGATGCGTAAGACAATGAACTGCCCAGGCTTTCTTTTTTTG
Organism: Deltaproteobacteria bacterium; assembly: GCA_030654105.1. Taxonomy (NCBI): domain Bacteria; kingdom Pseudomonadati; phylum Myxococcota; class Myxococcia; species Deltaproteobacteria bacterium. Next base: position 202 of record JAURYC010000116.1, on the reverse strand, counting down.
GCGATTTCCGGAGCAGCGATTTTAAACTGTTTTACTGCCGCCGCCAGTGGCTTGGCCTCGACAATGGGAAACACGGTTGTTTTCTCCTTTCAGAGAAATTTGCTGGACTTAATGCCTAACACAGGCGAAAAAATATTGTCAAGAAATTTTTCTCGACCTCACTTCTTCGGGAATTGCCCTTCAAAGGGGACAAAAATATCTC
>JAURYC010000115.1 GCA_030654105.1 Deltaproteobacteria bacterium | reverse complement strand
AGTGAAGAAGGCCAAGGAACTTTTAAATAGAAAGTCGGTTTAGGACGCAGATTGGCGCAGCTGCACACAGATAATAACTTTTTCATTTTTTTTAAATATCCTGATAATCTGTGTCCAGCTGTGTCCTAAAAAAATAATTTTATCGTATCGAATCATGATCGCTGTGCTGTAAGCATCCTGCGAGAATCTTGGAGGAGTTGGTGATGAATGGCAACCCGTTAAGGAAACTTCAGGAGATCGGACAGAGTATCTGGCTGGACAATTTGAGCCGGAATTTAATCAATTCCGGCGAGCTTAAGCGTTTGATGGATGCAGGCGTGACAGGGGTGACCTCTAATCCAACCATCTTCCAGAAAGCCATCTCTGGAAGCAAAGATTACGATGCCTCCCTGAAAAACCTGCTCGGCAAAGAGGTCCGGGACGAAAAAGAATTATTCCTCGGCCTGGCCCTGGAAGACGTTGCCAGGGCGGCGGACTTGTTATGGCCGGTTTATCTTTCCAGCAACGGGCTGGATGGGTTCGTCAGTATCGAAGTTTCTCCTGACTTGGCCTATGACACGGGTAAAACCGTAGCCGAAGCCAAGCGCCTGTTTTCAACCCTGGGCAAGAAAAATATCCTGGTGAAAGTTCCGGCCACCCCCCAGGGGGTTCCGGCCATTGAGCAGCTCATCATGGAGGGAGTGAATGTAAATGTCACCCTCCTTTTCTCGGTTGGCCGATATGAAGAGGTGGCTGAAGCCTACCTCCGCGGGCTGGAAAAAAGAGTTCTTCAAGGGCAGCCCATCCATGAAATCTGCTCCGTGGCCAGTTTCTTTGTAAGCCGCGTGGACACGGTTATCGATAAACTTTTGCAAAACCGCATGGCCGCAACCACTACCGAGGCAGAAAAGCATAAGCTCCATAACCTTTTAGGCCGGGCGGCCGTGGCCAACGCTAAGATCGCCTATAAGAAATATAAAGATTTTTTTTTCGGAAAACGTTTCCGAATTTTGAAGGGAGCCCGTATCCAAAGAATCTTGTGGGGCAGTACGGGAACCAAGAACCCGAATTACAACGACGTGAAGTATGTCGAAGAGTTGATCGGGCCGGATTCCATCAACACCATCCCGGAAACAACCTTGCAGGCTTTTGTTGATCATGGACGGGTCCAAATCACCATCGGCGATTTACTGGAAGAGGCCCGAAGGCTTTTCAACGAGTTGCTTTTGCTTGGCGTGGACATCAACCAGGTTACTGCCCAACTGGAACAAGAGGGAGTGAAACTCTTCGCCGACTCGTACTTTTTCCTTTTGAAGGAAATTGCTGAAAAGCGAGATTCCTTTCTATCCCCAAAATCCTGATTCCAATTTAGTGGGACACAGATTTTCGCCGATAAGCGCCAATAAAAGAATCTCAATATAATCAAATTTAAGGAGGAAATATGCAAGTGGGTATGATCGGCCTCGGCCGGATGGGAATGAATATGGCCAAACGCTTGCTCAAAGGGGGGCACAAAGTCGTTGCCTATAACCGTTCTCCGGACCGGACGAAGGAGATTGTCGCCCAAGGCGCCAAAGGAGCTTATTCCCTTCAAGAGCTGGTGAATATTTTGAAGCCCCCCCGGGTCATTTGGCTTATGCTTCCCGCGGGCAAACCGACCCACCAACATATCGACCAGCTCCGCGGTCTGCTCAACAAAGGGGATATCATCGTAGAAGGTGGAAACAGCTTTTACAAGGATGACCTCCGCCATGCCCAGAAACTCAAACCTTGGGGCATCCACTATCTGGACGTCGGGGTCAGCGGAGGCATTTGGGGCCTTAAAATCGGCTACTGCTTGATGATCGGGGGAGAACGCAAAATTTACCGGCACCTTGAACCTCTCTTCAAGACGCTGGCCCCGAAGGAAGGATATCTTTACTGCGGCGAAACAGGGGCCGGACACTTTGTTAAGATGACCCACAACGGGATTGAATACGGAATGATGTCCGCCTACGGGGAAGGCTTTGAGCTTCTTCAGGAGTCACCCTATGGCAAGAATCTCGATTTGGCCAAAGTCGCCCACTTGTGGAACCAGGGAAGCGTGGTCCGTTCCTGGCTCCTTGAACTGGCTGAGTCCGCCCTCAAGAAAGACAAAAGCCTCTCCTCCCTTAAAGGATACGTGGAAGATTCCGGGGAAGGACGCTGGACCGTTCAACAGGCTGTCGAAATGGCTGTGCCAGCACCTGTAATTTCCGCTTCCCTCTTTCAACGTTTTCGTTCCCGTAAGATCGATTCTTTTTCCGATCGAATGCTGGCTGCCCTGCGAAATGAATTCGGCGGCCATGCAGTGTACGAGAGAAGGCGTAAGGCGTGAAGAGTAACGAGATTATTATGAATGCCTTCGAAAAACAGATCGCCGGGGTTGACGATGACGGATTGCTCAGCCTGGATATCGATACCCTTCAAGTGAACATGGGACTCCGGTGTAACCAGCAATGTATCCACTGCCACCTGGAAGCATCACCCCGGCAAAGGGAGATGATGGAGTGGCCTACCATGCAATGATCGTTGCAGCTTACTATCTGGGCCTTTCTCCCGCCCTCATCCACCGTTTTGCCCGCCGCAACCGATGATTTTTTTGTTGAGGTGATTTCTATGGGTAAGCTGATTTGCCCAAAAGGAACTTTCCTGTTAGGGGTGTATCTCGGCTTGGGCGAGTTATTGTTTCGGTACTGACAGGCCACGGGTTAAAAGCAACGGAGAAAATGTAAAAAATATTGCAAGAAAGGAGGTGAGAATTGGAAAATAAAAAAATACGGATTTTGATTATGAAGTCTTCTCCAGAGCGCCGAGGACGGCGGAAGAGAAATCTTCCGGAGTGGTTCCCGAAATTTCTACTCCGGGACGATGATAGACCTCCCCAATCCTTCTTTTTATCTCATCCGGCATAACCGGTGCATCCCGCAGGGCGGATTCCATATCACCCAAGATGGTATGAGGGCGGGGATGAAAATCCCCGGTGAGAATAAGGTCGTAAATCTTCTCGTCTTGGATCAAGACGACAACCCGGATCAAGCCAGCCACAGCCTTGACCCGCTTCTCTCCCCTTTTGGCTTCCGGGGGAATTTTCTTAAAGCGGTAGGCTTCCGAGTTGGCGAGGAACCAGCTATCCCGGGAATAGAGCTCCCTAAATTCTCGCCAATACTTTTTCTCGTTGGGGGTCATTTCCCCTGAAACTAATTCTACTTCACCGAACGATAAATGAACGGCTTTGCGGACATAATTTTCCAAGTCCTGGTAGGTGATTTCCCGGCTGGCCTCTCGTTCCAAATGGGTCATTCTTTCCTTCACCGTTTTTAGAGTTTTGTCCTGTACTTTTTCCGGGGGAAGCAGGATCGCTTGGGAGGTAACTTCTACGTTCTGGGGTTTGACATTTAAAACCAAACGGAAAACCAGGGTATCCCGCTCCACCTTGCAGGATGAAGGCATAAGTTTCCTTCCTTCCACCTCCACATCATTGAGCGGGCGATACTTGGCGGGAAAGCCGAAGAGGTTTTGGGCAGCCTCGGCAAAATCTCCCAGAATCCTCGGAAAAGCCTCCCCGATGGTTCGGGGAACCGCCGGGTCTGCAATCTGCAGGTAGTAACAAATTACCGCCGACCCTTTGGCTGTGTAGATCGTTCCTCCGGTGGTATTCCTCCGGCGAACGACGATACCCTTCTGCCGGCAAAAGTTAAGGTCGATGGCTTTCTCCGGGTCGTCCAGAACTCCCACGGTAAAGCTATCCTCCGGGGCCACGTTTAAAACCACTGTATTAGGGGACTCCCCTTCCATCACGCCTCGTTCCAGGGCGGGTGAGGTGCCTATGGAAAAATCTGCATAGGTTTCTTGCAAAAACATAAACCGCCATTGTCGCGTCATCTTTCTTCTCTCCATCTCCCGGTGAGTGTTGGGGGTTGTGAGTTTCGGGTTGCGGGCCGCGAGTTTCAAGCTCCGGGTTTCAGGTTTCGGGTTTGATTCTTGCCTCTTGCCTTTTGCCTGTTTTTTATATCCACCCTTTAATCTTGTAATAAATAATACCTCCGTATTCATGGAGCAGCATTTTAAAAAGCCTGAGACGGCCGAGGGGGTCGTTCGTATATTTTTCATAAGGATCCGCTGGAGCAGGATAAACTTTAAAGCCGGCATGCTCGAAGGCCATAAGAGAACGTTTCATATGGCTGTAGGAAGTAACCAGGAGAACGCTTTTCCAGCGCTGGGATTCGCCGATTTTTTTTATCTCCACGGCCTGTTCATGGGTACGGTGGGAACGTTTCTCCACGATGATGTCCGCACCCGGAATGTTCAATCGCCTGGCCTCCTGGGCCATGACCGTCGCTTCCGCAACTCCCATCTTCTTGGGATCCCCTCCGGAGAGAAGAATTTTTTTAGCCTTGCCCTCAAAATAAAGCTGCGCCCCCCGCAACAAACGATGGGAAGATACAAGGCTTAAATAACGTCCTTCATCGATCCCTCCGGCAAGCACCACAATGACATCGGATTTGCGGATGTCCTCTTTGACGGCCAAAGATTTGATCATATGGTCGGTCAAGGGGGTCCAGGCGATAGCGAAAACCATAAAGAAAGCCAACCAGAGAATCAGGTTGAGAGCGGCAAAGATTCTTCTGCCCCAGGATTTTTCATTGGCCACGTTATTTCTCCTCTGCCCAGGTGAAAATCACAAGAGGCTCCATTATATGAAAGGCTTGGGCGTAAGGCAAGAGTGAGTTTCTCCTTGACACCAGGGGGTTAATCTCTTATAAAAAAGGCACGAACAATAAGAAGAAGGAGGGAGCACGATGCCCATAATTTATGAAAAGAAAGATAAAATTGCGATCATCACCATCAACCGGCCGGAGGCCATGAACGCCATCGACCCCGAAACCACCGAGGAGTTAAGTAAGGCCTG
>JAURYC010000114.1 GCA_030654105.1 Deltaproteobacteria bacterium | reverse complement strand
GCAGGGTGAAGTCGTAAGCAAGCTTGGAGATGGCCCGAAAAACCTTCATTTTCTGTTCGTAGGCCATATTGGCCGTGTCCAGGTTATTCCCGGCCCCGCTGATTAGAAAATGGTTAGGAATCCTGGTTTCGATGACCGTTTCCGCCAGAGTTCGGACCTGCTTGTTTAAAAATTCCGAAAGGCCTTTATGCTGATAAGGGATACCGATCATCGTGTGGAGATTGGCTGCCCCGAAATCGGCATCAATCAAGAGGGTTTTATTCCCCTGTTTGGCAAGCCAGATGCCGAGATTCCCCGCCAGGAAGCTCTTGCCCGAACCCCCTTTGCCCCCCCCAATCGGCCAGATGTTTATCATTTGCGGAGAACCTTCGTTCGTAAAGGTGACACGGAATTTTTAAAATCATTCTTTCGCTGCCAGTCTTGGGAAAGGATGGGAATGGACGCCTCCTCCGCCCGTGGCTGGCAGGTAAGGGTTTTATATAAACCCGAGGCTTCCATAAAGAAAAGATATTGTTCGGACTTGTTAAAAATATCTAAACAATCAAGAGAGATTCCTTTAATTTCGGAAGGTTATTTTAAAATATTTATTCCCATTTTACAACATCTTAGGACCCTTTATGGTTATTCCTTCTCTGCAATCTTATATTTTTTTATTTTATAGCGCAGGACCCGTTCGCTGATGCCGAGTTCCGCGGCTGCTTTCGTCTGCACCCCGCTGCTTTTCTCCAGAGCATTCGCGATCATCTGGCGTTCGATTTCCTCCAAAGCCGACGGAAGATTCCGGCTCTCCCGGGCGCGTTCCAAAGCCGCCTCCACCTTGCTCTCGCGCAGGTTTAAAGGCAAATCCTGGACAGTTAAGATTTCCCCGCGACATAAAACCACAGCCCGCTCAATGATATTTTCCAACTCCCGCACGTTTCCCGGATAGTGATAATTCATGAGTAAATCGCGGACTTCTTTGGATAAGGAGGTCACATTTTTTTTATTTTCCTGGTTGTATTTCCTTAAGAAATGCTCTACCAGCGGTGGAATGTCCTCTTTCCTCTCCCGCAGCGGCGGCAAAGATATGGTCACCACGTTGAGCCGGTAATACAGGTCTTCGCGGAATGCCCCTTTTTGAATGGCCTCCTCCAGGTTGTGGTTGGTGGCCGCGATTACCCGCATATCACTCTTAATGGTCTGGTTGCTTCCCAGGCGTTCGAACTCTTTCTCCTGGAGGACACGCAGGAGCTTCATCTGCAAAGAGGGAGAAAGGTCTCCGATCTCATCCAGAAAGATCGACCCATGGTCAGCTTGCTCAAACCGGCCGATCCTGCGGGCCACGGCTCCCGTGAAGGCTCCTTTTTCGTGGCCGAAGAGCTCGCTTTCCAGAAGGTTTTCAGGCAAGGCGGCACAGTTGACTTTGACCAGGGGCTTATCTGCCCGCAGGCTGGAATAATGGATGGCCCGGGCGATGAGTTCCTTTCCCGTCCCGCTTTCTCCCAGGATTAAGACGGTAGCCTGACTTTGGGCCACCCTTCCCACCAGATTAAGGGCTTCTCCCATTTGCCGGCTGGTGGAAACGATGAAATCCACCTTAAATTTTTCTCGCAACTGCTCTTTCAGTTCACGGTTTTCCTGCCCTAATCCTATCTCTCTTTCCACCCTTTGAATCAGAAGAAGGAGTTCATCCAGGTCAATGGGTTTGGTTAAATAATCATAAGCGCCTTCTTTCATGGCCGTAACAGCGGTCCCCACGGTTCCGTAGGCCGTCATGATCACCACCACTGCCTCCGGATTTAAACGCTTGATTTCTTTCAGTAGCTGAATTCCTTCCATGGCGGGCATGCGGTAATCGGTGAGGACCAGGTCGAAAGTCCCGCTCTTAAATTTTTCCAGGGCTCTTTGGCCGTCTTCCGCGGCAATGGCCCCGTACCCTTGCTTTACTAAGAAGCCTTCGAGCATCTCTCGTTGGACTTTTTCATCATCGACGATCAGAATCTGAAATTTTGAGGCTCCGCTCATCCCTTCCCCCTCGGCACGGGCAAGGATATCCGAAAAGTGCTTCCCCTGCCTACCTCGCTTTGCGCCCGGATTGTCCCCCCATGCTCCTGGATGATTTTGTGGGCCAGAGGTATGCCCAGTCCTATCCCCTTTTCTTTGGTGGTAAAATAATATTCGAATATCCTGCGGATGTTTTCCTCTGGGATCCCCTGCCCCGTGTCGGAAATCTCAATGATAATTTCCTTCCCGGCTTGTAACTTGGCAGCAAGGGTTAGTCGCCCCCCATCGGGCATGGCCTGGAGGGCGTTGTTGACTAAGTTCCAAAAAGCTTCTTGCATGCGCTGGCGGTCTAACCGAAGAACCGGTAAGTTTGGTTCGATTTCTTCCTGGAGGATGATTTTCTGCTGCTCGGCACTTTCCCGGCAAAGGAGGAGTATATCTCTTAAAATGTCTTCCACTTGAACCTCCTGCAGTTCTAAACGTGCGGGTCGCGCGAAGAAGAGAAATTGCTCGACGATCTCGTTTACCCGCTTTACTTCCCCGCGGAGGATATCCGTGAATCGATAATATTCCCCCTGTGGTTCCGGATGTTCGGGAGCGAACTCCCTTTGCAAACGTTGGATGGCCATGCCGATGGCGTTTAACGGGTTACGAATTTCATGAG
>JAURYC010000113.1 GCA_030654105.1 Deltaproteobacteria bacterium | reverse complement strand
ATAAGAATGATTAAAAAGCCAGTACCAAAACAAATAAATCAACGATCAGTCTTAGCTTTGGTCTTTTATTTTTATTTTCCTCTGTGCCCTCTGTGTTCTCTGTGGCAAAATTATATTTGGATGTTTTTCTTTTCCAAGAGGGCAAAAGGATCGATGTTTAATTTCTTCAACCCCAGTTCTTCCCCCCGCAGGCCCAGGCCAACGCCCAGTAACTGGGTGAAATAAAAAACTGGCAGGGCGAAGTGGGCCCCATATTTCTTTTCCACTTCTTCCTGGCGGAAATCCAGGTTAAACTGGCAAAGAGGGCAATCAACCACAATGGCCTCAGCCCCAAGGTCTTGGGCCATATCCAGCAAATCGTGGGTCAACTTCAGGACGACATCCTTTTTGGAAACCGAGAAAGAGCCCCCGCAACATTCAGTCTTGAAGGGCCACTCAATGGCCTCCCCCCCCAGGGTCTGAATTAACCGGTCAAGATAAGAAGGGTAAACCGGGTCATCGAAGGCAACAATCTTTTGCGGCCGGGCTGATAAGCAACCGTAATAGCAAACCACCTTCAAACCATTCAGATCCTTTACCAGGAGTTTGGCAATGGCTTCCAGGCCATACTCGTTAACCACAACATCCGAGATGTGACGCACCTTGACCTTTCCCTCATAATCACCGCGTAAAATCTGATTGACCTTCCTTCTCAATTCCGCGTTCTCCCGCAGCTTATGGGTAGTCAAACGCATACGGTTATAACAAGCAGCACAAGGAGCTAAAACTTCCAGGCCCATTTTCTCCGCTTGCAGAAGATCCTTGGCCGGCAGGACCAGAGGCAGGAGATCGTCGGTAACATGGGCGGCCGAGGCCCCGCAACAAGTCCAACCTTCTATTTCCTCCAATTCGATGGATAGCTTCTTAAAAACGGAATCGATAGATTGCTGATAGTCTGAAGCCGTGGAATGAAGCGAGCATCCCGGGTAATAGGCGTATTTCATGCCCCCTCCCCCCGCTTGGCCAGAACACGCTTGATAATTTCCTGAAATTCCTGCAACCCTTTCACCGGGGGGGTGGTCAGCTTAAGCTTTCCTTTGGCCAAGAGCTTTCGCCCTAACCGCCAATCCTTCAGCGGATTCAGGGTAAGCAGGTTATATCTTCCCATCAGCTGGAGGTCATTCACCCGACCAAAGCGCTCGATGACTTTCAGGAAGAGTTTATGGAAGAGGGTGATTTCTTTTTCCACCCCTGTCTGTCCCTGGCGAAAGGCCAGGACCCGCAGGGCATCCATGGCAGCGGCTACGTCAATATTCTTGGGGCAGCGGGAAGTACAGGTCTCGCACGAAGCGCAGAGCCAGATCGTGTGCGAAGCCAATGCTTCCTCTTCCCGCCCTAATTGCACCAGGCGGATCACTTCGTGAGGAGGGGATTCCATGGCGTAGGCGATCGGGCAGCCGGCCGTGCATTTACCGCACTGATAACATCCATCGATGTTTTGTCCGATCATGTCGCTAATCTTTTTACCAAAAACCCGAGAATGGTCACCCAAGGTAATTTTCATCAAGCGCTCCCCTGCGCGGGTAAAGTTGTTTACTTATTTTATCGGGAACAGTTGGCAACTTCCTATGATCTCCCTCATAAACAGAAAATTGCGGATTTCGGAATGCCGATTGCGGAATTTCTAAATCGAAACTCGGAACTTAATTTTTCTCGTTCCGCCTTCCGCACTCGTCATTCCGCATTCCACCTTTCACCTTCCATATTCTTCGTTCCCCATTCCGCATTCCGCACTTGGCAATCCGCATTCGAATCATTCCCTGGGCAGGGTGACGATAAAAGTGCTTCCCTCCCCAAGCTTGCTTTCGACGCCTATCTCGCCGTGGTAACGGTCCACAATATGTTTGACCAAAGACAGACCCAGTCCCGTACCTTCTTGCCCCATCTCTTTGGCATTCTTAGCCCGATAAAATTCCTCGAATATGCGGGGCATGGATTCAGGCGAGATGCCGATCCCCGTGTCCGCGACGAGGAGGCGGAGCGTATTATTATCCAAGCTGAGCTGTAACCTCACTTTGCCACCCGGTGGAGTATATTTTACGGCGTTCTCCAACAAGTTACCCAGCAGGCGTTCCAGATCGTCATCGTTGCCCTTGATGGTCAAAAGGGTATCCGGGACTTCTACGGTGAATTCGATATTTTTTTCTTCAACCTCTGGATGGATGGTGTCCACGACCCGGTTTACGACTCCATTCAGAATTACATCGGTCTTCTCGGTTTCTGGAAGGGCTCCTTTAAGCGCCCCCAGGGCCAGCAGATCGCGGATGAGGCTTTGCAGGGCGATCAGCCTGCGTTCCGCCCGTCCGATCAGTTCCTTTTGCTTTTGAAAAATTTCCCCGGCGTATCCTTCCAAGAGAACCCGGAGGATGGACTGAATCGCCGCCACGGGTGATTTGAGTTCGTGGGCCACTGTAAAAACGAAATCCGACTTGGCCTGCTCCAGATCTTCCAAACGCTGATACGTGCGGGCATTCTCGATAGCCACCGCTCCTTGGCTGGCCAGGGTGGAGAGAAATTCGATTTCCTCATCCGTGAAGCGGTGGACTTCCCCTGTATACATCCGGAGAACGCCAATGGTTTGTTCCCGCACGCTCAAAGGAACGCAAAGTACGGAACGGATTCCTTCCTTCCGGGCTTCTTCGGGATACTGGAACCCTGGGTCTTTGGTTACGTCCAAAACTGCCACCGGCTTGCCGCGCAGCGCCCCTCGATCCACTAAACTTTTGTTTAAATCCACCGGGCCTTTGGACAAATATTCCTCGCTCAGCCCGTAGGCTGCCCCGACCCACAGTTGGCGCCGTTCCTCATCCAGCAGGCGGATCGAACAGGCCTTGGCATTCATGGCCTTGGTGGCCTGCTGAGCGATCGTATTGAGCACCTCAGTAAAATTCAGGGTCGAGGTGGCCGCCTTGGCGATATCGTAAAGGGTCTGGGTCTTGTAATAGGCGCTCTCCAACCGCTGTTTCAGTTTGGCCAACTCGCGCGTACGAGCCCAAAGCCTGCGGGTGATAGAAGTGGCCAAATAGATGGAGACATAAATCGCGCTGGCGAAGAAAAAGAAGGTGCCCATGACATAGAAAGGCTGCTGAAAGTGGGGAATCAGGAATCCAGGGACGGACACATGGGGGATGATTTCATAGAATTCCAGCAGGGCCAGAGTCCCCACCAGAAGAACCCCAACGGTAGCATGAAAGTAGCAGGCCCTGGGGGGAATGAGGATACTGGCGATGATGGCGTGGAAAATAAAGTAAAAGATGACCGGGCTGTCAATCCCTCCCGAATAATGGACCAGGAAAACCAGACCCAGCCAGTCTACGAAAAATTGCAGGCTGGCAAAATCACTGAACTGCTTGACCCCGGCGGAGGGATTGCGCATGAGGACTTTGAGGCGGTGGTGGAAGGCGGCGTTGTAGGCGGCGATGATCACCCCGACAAAAAACAATTCCACCTGCCGGGTCGGTAGGCGCAGGAGAGTCCCCACCACCAGGGTGGTGACTACGACCCCCAAGGCGGCGAACCAGCGCAGACGGATTAGCCAGGAGACCCGCTCGATAAGCTCCTCTTCCACAGGCAGACGAAAAGGAACTCCCTTCCATTTTTGCTGGGGCTCTTCCAAAATTCTTTCTCCGGTGCTTGGAATGGTTCGTTGAATGAGCGAAATGATTGCGATGTATTATTAATCGAGGGGGGAAAGATTGTCAACCCATTTTTGTTTCGTTGGGCTCAATAACAGATCTTTTACTTTGCCTGCTTCAGTTCTGCTATTTTTTGATTGATTCTATTCTTGTGCTCAAGCGTTTGGCCAATAATTTCTTTCGCCAATTTCTGGTAGGTCAGTTCATCGGTCTTAGCGATCTCATAGGACTGGGGTTCGAATAATTGAAAGAGATCTTTATTCGTTCCCGAGGGGAAAAAAGTTTGTTTTCCAATGGCCGCCAGAATATTGGTTTTTTACGAAGTAAGCAACCGCTGTTCACAATCTACAAAAAGAAATCCTCAGGTTATGTTGGTTGAAGATAACCTTGGGGTTGTTCGGCTAACCGGGAAAGCCGCTTTACGGCCTTCCCCGAGATTTTCGGATTTTATATTTCCAGCGGCTATATGGTGGTTCCGCCGTCTATGGCAATGACCTGGCCGGTTACATAACTGGATGCATCCGCGGCCAGGTAAAGGATCGCGCCC
>JAURYC010000112.1 GCA_030654105.1 Deltaproteobacteria bacterium | reverse complement strand
TGTGCTAACTACCAGATCATGAGATAGAGGAGAAGGGGGAAATGGGTGACACTCTCTTGGGGGAGAAAGGGAGTGACCCATGGAGAGTGTAGAGGAAGTCAAGAGGAAGAGCAAGGGGAAAGGGAGTCGGTTTGGGAATCGGTATGGGTTTGAGTTGAAACTTCGTTGTGTGAAGTTGCGGTTGGAAGAAGGGTTGCCGGTTTCTTTGTTGAGCAAGGAGGCGGGGGTCAGTAAAGATGTAGTTTATCGTTGGGTGAAGGCGTATCAGGAGCGGGGAGAAGCGGGGTTACGGAATCAGGTTGCATCCTCAGGGAGTCGGCGGAAGCTTCCCGGTCCGGTACGCGAGAAGATTGTCGAGATCAAGAAGCGCGAGCCATTCTTTGGAGTCCAGCGGATATCCCATCTATTGAAGCGGGTATTCTTCCTGAGTGCTTCTCCGGAAACGGTGCGGCGGACATTGCAGGAAGAGTCCCTCATTGTTCCTTCCCGGAAGAAACATTCAGCGAACATAACGCGACCTCGTTTTTTTGAGCGGTCCACTCCGAACCAGTTATGGCAGGGGGATATTTTCACGTTTCGCCTGGGGGGTCGGTATGCCTATTTGGTGGGGATGGTGGATGATTATTCGCGGTACATGGTGGGGTTGGAGTTGTACCGGAGCCAGACGGCGGATCAGGTGATCGAGGTGTACCGGCGGGCCGTTGGGGAATATGGGGTGCCGAAGGAGGTGTTGACGGACCGGGGGCGGCAGTACACGAATTGGCGGGGAACGACGCGGTTTGAGCGGGAGTTGGGGAAGGACCGGGTAAAACACATTAAATCGCAGGCGCACCATCCGATGACGTTGGGGAAGATCGAGCGGTTTTGGAAGACGGTGTATGAGGAGTTTTTGGTGCGGGCGCAGTTTGGGAGTTTTGAGGAGGCGCAAGAGAGGGTGCGGCATTGGGTGCGGTATTACAATCACAAACGGCCCCACCAGGGGATCGGGGGGCTGTTTCCTGCGGATCGGTATTTTGAGATTCAGGGGGAACTTCGGAAGGTGATGGAGCGGGGGATTGCGGAGAACGTGTTGGAGATGGCGCTTCGGGGAAAGCCGCGGGAGCCATTTTACATGGTGGGGAGGATGGAGGGGCAGTCGGTGGTGCTTAGGGCGGAAAAGGGGAAACTGCGTCTTCTGGTGGATGATGAGGGAGAGGGAAAGACCCAGGAGTTGGTGTATGAGGTGAACCGAAAAGAAGAGAGCGAGGGGTCTCGGGAAAGGGAGGAGAGAGATGGAAAAGATCGAGAAGGTGGAGAAGCTGGAGAAGCGGACAGAGGAGAAGAGAGGGCGGAGGGGGTTGGGGCACACGGCAGAGGAGAAGTGCCAGGCGGTGTTGTCCATCTGGACAGAGAGGAGGAAGCCGGGGGAGGTCTGCCGGGAGATGGGGGTGACGTGGGGGATTGTAAAGCAGTGGCAGGATCGGGCGATGGAGGGGATGATTCTGGCACTGCAGCCCCGGGTACAGGTGGAGAGGGGGGTGGCCTTAAGCCCCCGTCTTGCCGTATTATTGGAAAAGAAGGGCCAGGCAGGGTTGATGAGGGGGTTGGACAGAAGATTGAAGAAGCTGCAGAAAAATATCAAGGTGTCCCAGGAAGTGCGGGAGGTTGCAGCGGAGAAAAATCTTTAGCGATCCTCAAGGAGAATCCCGATGGAGAAGGAGAGAAAGTTGGCACGGGATCGGGCGTCGATCATTCTGCAGGTGCGCAATGGGGCATTAACCGCGACGGAGGGAGCGGCGCGGTTGGGGGTGTCGCGCAAGACGTATTACGAGTGGGAGGATCGGGCTCTGCAGGCCTTGGCCCGGGCGTTGGAGAATCATTCTCCGGGGAGGCCCTGCATTCCTCCGGATGCGGAGAAGGAAGAGCTTCAGAGGAAAGTACTGGACCTGGAGAAAAAGTTGTACCTAGCGGAGAAGACGATCGAGGTGAAAGACCTGCTTTCGGCATTCGTTCTTCATGAGGCTAAAAAAAACAAAACGAAAAAGCAGAAGGGCGAGAAGAGGCGATCCGGGAAGTGATGGAGATCATCGAGGAGATTAAAGGAAAAACCGGGATGCCCTATGGGATGATTTGCCGGGCGGTGAGAGTTCCTTTACCGACCTTGGGCCGGTGGCGGAGGCGGAGGAAGGAGAATCATTCCCTCATCAATCGCCCGGGGCCCAAGAAGCTGGAGCCGTTCGATCCCTCCACTCTGGATGCGGAGATCCGGTTGCTGGACCATGGCCCCAAGCGAAGTGGAGGGGCGACAAGGCTGTACGGGCAGTATCAGGGCAGCCTCTCGCGTCGGGAGCTTTCACGGATGGTTGGGCAGGTGAGACAGGATATGGTATCGAGTCAGCGGAGGAATCTGCGGCAAATCGATTGGCTGGTGCCAGGGGTGGTGTGGGCCATGGATGTAACGGAATATGAGTTGGAGACGGCCGGCAAAATCCATTTGCACAATACGCAGGATTTGGGATCGCGGTATAAGTTTCCGCCCTTAGCGGGAGAGTGCCCCGTGGGAGAAGAGATTGCCGGGTATTTGAGCGAGAAGTTTTGCCGGTTCGGTCCGCCCCTATTTTTGAAGCGGGATAACGGGGGCAATTTGAATCACGGGGCGGTGAATGGGATTCTTTCGGAATTCTTTGTTTTGCCTTTGAACAGCCCGGAGTATTATGCGCCCTATAATGGGGCGATTGAGGAGTCGCAGCGGGAGCTGAAGGCATGTTTGCGGGAGAAGCTGATCGCCGAAGCCCTCCGTTTCCCTGATTCCATTGCCGTCTGTGCGGAGGTTGCGGCCCATGATCTGAACCATCGTCTCCGGCCATGCCTCCGGGGGAAAACATCCTGCCAGGTGTTTTTCTCTTTGGGGGAGAAACCGGTTTTTCCGAAATTGAAACGAAGGGAGATTTATGCTATCTTGATGGAAAGGGTCGAGAGGATTTTGGTGTCTATGAATCAGTTTGACAAATCGGCCCGGGAGGCGGCCTGGAGAATTGCGGTGGAGTTCTACCTCCAGTCCAAAGGATTTATAAACGTGCACATCCCCCAAAAAGTGTCACCCAATTTTACCCCCATTTTTTGCTCATGAATAGGTAGCGTGTACAACTTGAAAGTAAAACCGGAAAAGCTGGAGGCCACCCCCCAAAAAAATAAGGGGAACAGCTACGATCCCGCCACAACTGATGAGTATTTTATTTCCGGGTACCAGTTTCCTAGAAGTTATAAAATGGAATTTACACTTTTCGGCGAAATCTGTCAACTGCGGATTTCAGGATTTCAGGAAGTAACATAACCCGGAACCCCCCTGACAATGAAAAGGGGTCAAGTCTACTCTTCGCTCTTGGCAATCAAAAAAGCCGATCTCTTACCTTTACTGCCATCTTATTTCCAACTGTCTTATGCGCGTAGATCGTGCCAATCTCCGCACTTCGCCAAAAGTTCCGAGATAAAAAGTATATCCAAGCCCTTAATGATTATTGATAGAAACCTACACCCTTTGACAGAAAATGTCAATCATTTAGTACAGGAATCATTTAGTACAGGAAGAAGTCGTTAAACAAAAAAACCCCACCTCTCTTTCAAGAAATGGGGTTTAAAAATCTCCTACCATGACCTTCCTCCCGATTAAGGATGACGGGAAAGCCTTTAATTTAAACGAATATTACCAGATTGGTTAAAATAGTCAACAGGACAATGAGGAATCCCTCTTCACCACCCCCACACCGCCCCACATTAAGCCCCCGCAATGGGGGCTTTTTTTGTTCGTATAAGTGAGAATAATAAGTAATGTTAAAACCAATCGCCACATAAAGTAGATTCGGCCTACTATCCATGACCCAGCTCAAATCCATTCAAAATCATAAGTTGGCATCTAATCTGCGTATTGTTAAGATTTTCTCTTGAACAAAGAAACTGTTATCTTAAATACGAATTTCTGCAATGAATCTCCGGCCCCCTTAATATTGAAACCAGTAATCAAACTCAAGATTGAAAATACTATCCCAGTTATGGTTAGGAAAAGTTTCCATTTGCTGCTTGCACTATTAGGATAAAACTGAAAAATTAAAGCAATTAAAATCATTCCGATTGCTAATACTGTGAAGATTACCTTGATTCTTTTGGCTAAACGCCTGGCAAGAGCTTCGATATTCATTTCAATTTGAGATTTTTCCCGTTTAATTTTACCCAGTTCTTCTTTGGTTTGCCTATGTGCCAGCTCTATTTCCCTGGCCTTTTCTTTCTCTTTTTTGATTTGGCCATAAAAATCTTGCTCTTTAAGTTGAAATCCCTCCCTCTCCTTATTAAATTTATCCCTTTCTTCCTGACGAACTCCTGCGCGAATCTCCTCTAGAATATCAATCGCAGTTTTATCAGTGAAACGGCTGGCATCGCCAAGCGTTTCTTCTTGTAACAAATTGCGGGCAACACGTGATTGTCTAAGCAGGGTCACATCCTCAACCGTTATGATACCCTTACTTCGAAGGCGATCAGCAGTCTCAGTCATTGTCTTTACAAGGGCTTTAGTAGGCTGCAACGCCGCGTAACAATTTGCTATTAACCTTCTTTTGTTCATCTCAGTGACTGCCGCAGGAGATTGAGCCCAAGCCATTGTGCCCACAAAAATGTCTGTAAGTACCGTCGGAATGAAAAAATAGTTTCCTGGGGAAATCTTTGTTTCAAAGATTTTACTGGCAAGTGCCAAAGATGAATTTGTGGTCATAAAAACATATTTAACATCCTGAAGTCTGGTAGGCATTTCCCCGCGTCGAAACTTTAATATCGCCGACACAGATTTAACATCTTTATAAATTGTGGATTCCTTTTCTACCTCGTCGAAAGCGGGGGCAGCCTTTTTATATATTTCCACTATAATAGCCGTTAACTCGTTCTCAGCAATTTGGTATTCAATAGCCTCTTGTGGGCCGGGGGCACCTACAATTTTGATTTTCAACTCCTTTAATCTCTCGTTCACCTGTAAAATAAGTTGCTCAATATCACTAGCTGTAAATTCATTTTCAATGAAATATGTTGCCGCACGACTCGCTTTTTGAGGATCATAGGATGGATTTTCTATCCAGTAGATTGCCCCTTCTAAAATCCCTTGAAATTCATCATATGTGTGGCGAAAAATAAAAAAAGAAGCGCCCGCAGAATTCAATGCCTGTAAGAAATCTGTGAATGCTTGCAATTTTATAGAACCATTAATTCCCATGATATTGAACAGAAAGGTGACATCTAGATAGATATTGCAATGCTTTAAATCGCATTGATACTCATCTACCCCATAGTAAGACAGGGTATTTGCGATGATGTGCCCAACGGAAATATCGACTAAATAATTGAAAATGTCAGGGTCTGATTCATATGAATATCTTACGAAACTATTAATTAGGTGTCTTTGCGTTATAGATGCGCTAGCCTCAGGCAATAGGGTGGGGAGTTCCTGATTAATAAAAAGAATGTCGAGGTCGTGATCTTTCAGAAAACTAATAAATACAATTTCAGCCTCACCTTCTGAAAGTGTTTCATTGTAAGTTTCTTTGCAAAAGGTTACGAATGTTTCTATAACCTTCTTATATTTACGTTCTTGTTCGCTCGCTATATCAGTGAAATCTCCCTCCAATATTTTGGTTTTGACAGGGATATAATTTCCTCCTGGCCTGCTCTTAATATAGCCGCTAATCTTCGCTCGTGAAAGTATTGCTAACATTGGATGGTACGGGATGCTTAAACCATATTCTAGCTGGAAGTCTTTACAGATTGTAGCAGTATTGATAATCTCGTATCCTTTCTTGCGAATTAGAGTTGCAATGAATGGAACGAAATTCTGGATGTAATCCTTTTTTTGGGTGGTTTGGTCCCAATTTGCCTTTAACAGTGCCAAACTGGCTATTGCTTTATTCATATCTCTTTTCCTTCTAGAGCGTCTTTCTTACTTTGCCTCGTTTCGGGTAAATTTTTAAAACCCCATTCCTCTGCCTACAAGAAATGGGGTTTAAAAATCTCCTTCCCATGCCTTCCTCCCGAGCAAGGTGATTGGAGAGCTAATAATTCTGAGGGGATGATAACAGAATGGGAAAATATGTCACGTCGCTTGAGAATCAATCGGGGGTGGGGGGTGCTTTCTTCCCTGCCCCCACCCCTGTGGCACCCTACGATGGGCAAACGGGGAGGGAGGGGGCGCGAGGGTTTTTGTGGCGGGGGTTACGGATCATGTTTGGGGGATTGAAGAAATTTTAGCCTTTTTACTGAATACTAAAACCTAACTTGGAAATTTTTCCCCTACCCTTCTAATTATGGTTGAATAGAATTCTTCTTTGGTCATAGGACAATTTATGGCATCTTTCAGCTCACTTATATTCAAAAACAATTGATCGGCAATCTCACCAAGAATATTTTCACTGATTGTTTGATGTGTTCTGCTAATTTGAGTCCGTGCTATGTATTGTCTACCGTCAAAAACGTAATAAAGCCAGTGTTTTTTACCTTTTTCTCTAATAAGTTTTAGTTTTTTCTTAAACTGATCTTCTATTTTTCTTCGCTCCATGGTTTATTCCGGTTATATTTTCCTCAGATATTGTTTAAGTATTTCAAGTTCTTTCCGCAAGTTCACTGCTAATGAATCTTCTTTCCTCAATAAACTTTCATAGTAATCAACAAGTAAAATGCCATACTCTGCTATGGCGTCGTCAGGATCATTTCCAAAAGCAAATATACCAATTGAGGAAAATTTAACAATGTACTCATGGTCTATGCATTTTATTTCTAATGCAAGAGGTGTAATGATTTCATATCGTCCGTGTTTTATGGATGTCATTAATCGCGTTTCAAGGTCGGCCGTAAAGTCCAATTCTTTTGTCATTGACTCTGAATGAATAGGTTCTTGCAAATGCACTTTGACACGGATTGGTCTTCGAATCAAGTAATCCTGTCTTAAAGTCATTGATGCATCCATTTTATTGCCCCTTTTCTAATGCTCCATTTCTTTTTTATCTTTAACTTTTTCTACTTGTATGCCTGGCGGAGTTATTTTTATATTGAATTGTTTTTCATAGTTCGCCACATGCGCCATTAAAATTGATGCTAATGATCCGGCTACCTCTGGAGATAAGTAGATTTCAGATACACAAATAATTTCGTCTCTGTCGGGATGGGATTGAGTGAATGTTAATAGGAAACCATTTTTACCACTTCGTAGTCTTATTCTATCGGAAAATTTTATTTCGTTTTTTGTGAGGGAATAATCAACCTTGGGGTCTTTCTTTTTTTCTTCCATGGAACTCCTCCCCAAATCTTCCTTTTTATTAAATTATAAGATAGAATTAATATAACCTTTGTCAAGCTTTAATTTCAATATAAATCTAAAAATTTTTTTCTCATAAAGTATTATTGCCACCGTAAGGGAGCTACGGCAATGGGGACTATCATGTATTTTCTTCTCTCCAACTTCAAATTGACCCACTACCGATTATGGAGGTTTTAGGGTGGCCTTTATCTCTTTCTGTTTTCTGAGATATCGATGATATCTCCGTTTTTTAGGTGGGGGTAGAGCCAGAGCATGGTTCTATTGGCTTCGGAGTAGGTTTCCACCCGGTAGGTTTCGTATCTATTCTCCCCTGTCTGTTAGGCGCTGACGTACTCGAATTTGATGGTTTTGTTTTTCACTTTTCATCTCCTTTCGCGGGTTAGCGGCTTTTCCTCCAGTGACCACTCAGTGACCAAAAAAAGAAGGGTTTTTAAGGGGTCAGTAAATACTAAGTTCTCGAAAGTATTAAACTCAGTTTGGTGGCGGTGCAGGGACTTGAACCCCGGACACTGCGGATATGAGCCGCATGCTCTAACCAGCTGAGCTACACCGCCACGAAATGAAAGGAAAATCAATATTTTCATATTAATGATTTTTCCGGGGATGTCAATACGAAAGAAGCCACTTGCCAAAGGGTCATAGCTCAAAGCAAAAACCCAAGAGCCATGAGCTACGCGCAATGAGCTATTTAGTTAACAAGTAATCCGGCTTCACGTGCTTCATGGCTTTAAATATGTTTTCTTTTAAACCTCGGTGATCTCCCTCCAATTTTTCAAGAAGATCCTTTATGTATTTTCTCTTGGTATTTTCTGCGGTCGGACACTGCGTCTTTCCCACTGGGAATTGGACTTCCCTGGCAAACCGTTTGAGAAGCGATTCCTCAATATAGGCCAACGGGCGCATAAGATAAAAGTCTCCTTGGAAAAAAGGCTGATAGGGAAGCATGGTGCTGATTTGCCGGGCG
Source organism: Deltaproteobacteria bacterium (assembly GCA_030654105.1). NCBI lineage: Bacteria > Pseudomonadati > Myxococcota > Myxococcia > Deltaproteobacteria bacterium. The sequence goes on along the minus strand of JAURYC010000112.1, from coordinate 11,260 downwards.
AAAAACACATTGAGGAGAAATGTTTCAATCAAGTCGTCCTTATGATGAGCCAGAGCTACCTTATTGCACCGGTAATCTCTGGCCATTTCGAAGAGTACCTTTCGCCGAAGTCTCGAGCATAAGAAACAGGGGCTGGCCTTGCGGTTGTAGTCGCTGTGAGCGAGGGGGCCGATGTTGGTTTTTTCGATGCGATAATTATACCCTTCTTCTTTAAAATACTTCTCCAGGATGGGAATATATTTTCCATCCGTTCCGTCAAAACCCAGATCCACGTGGACCGCTAAGACATATTCTGGCTTGGGTACAAAAAGCATTGGCCCGGTTAAAAGTTTGAGTAGGGAGAGACTATCTGCTCCTCCGGAAACTCCCACCAGAACGCGGTCCCCCTCCGAGAGCATTTCATGCTTTAGGATTGCTTGCTCAAGGCGTTTTCGAAGATGGAGATGAAGTTTACTCATCCTTTGCCTATAACTCTCTCAAGGTGATTCTTAATAAACCAGAGAACCAGGATTCTATCAAGAATGGCATTCCCCACCTTCAGGGAAAGCGAGATGGGGGCTTCCCCGGGCCCAAGCGCAAGGTCATGTTCCTTCTCGATATTTTTCAGGATGGCGCCTGACGGTATTTCATCAGTTGATTCACGAGGCCAAATAGTTTCCAGCCTTCGGGCAGATAAAAGTTTATTAAATTTTTTACCGTCATAGCCTGGCGTTCCGGATCCACGTGGGAATAGCTGCGCAAGATTTGTACATATACCCGGCGCGGATCGGGAACGGCCCGGGCCAGGCGTAACGTTTCCGTGAAGGGTATCATATCGTCGTCTTTTCCATGGGCCAGGATCAAATCCGCGTGTAATTTGTTCATAACAGGGGCAACGGAAAGGGCCTCGATTTGAGTTTGAATTGCCGGCGGGAGGTTTTTAATCAGAATTTCCGTCTGGCTGGGGTCAGAATGGGATAGAAGCGCCAGGATATTTTTTCCTTCCTTCCCTAAGAAGGGTATGAAATGATCTATCGGCGCTTTCTCATCCCGTAGTTTGACCTGAAGAATCCTTTGCAGAATCGATCGATCTTCCGTCGAAACAACGAGGTCAAGGTTATTGGCCAAAAAGACCCATTTGCCATATTCTTGGGGTTGCCGGAAATAGCGCTTCCCCTCGAATTCAAAATTGCCGGAGGCAATAAAAGAAAGAACATTCTTCAAATCATAATAGGCACCGAAGGCGATGATAAAGCGTACCTTATTGCGCATTGCGGGACGACAGGCGGCGAGGATCGTTGGTCCCGCTCCATAGCTGAAACCAAAGAGACCGCAGGATTGCGGTAGGACATAATTTTTCAAGGAAGTAAAATATGTAAACGCCGTTTGCACCTCGTCGATGTCCGAGGGTCCAATGCGGAAAGACCGCATCCCTTTAAAATCAGGGATGAGGACTACGAAACCGGATCGGCAAAGAATCTCAGCAAAACGTTTCAGGCGGGGATCATCTTTTCCAGTATCGATCACGCCATGATTGAGCAGGATTCCCGAACGCTTGCTGTTTCCTTGGGGAAGGAAAAGATCAGCCTTTACAGTCCCCTTCGGGCCAGGGTAGGAAATTTCCATAACTTTGGGCGCAGCAGACCATTTTCCTAACCATCCCTGTTGTTCGAAGTTTAAAAGTTCACTTACAACCAGCAGGTTCATGAAGGACCGCTGAAGGTCGGCCCTAAAAATGATTGCCCAAACTCCAAGAGCCAGCAAGGAAAGAAAGGTAATTTTTCTCTTGCTCATGGTCAGAGCCCGCCCATTTAGGTATCCGGAAGCCGTCTCTCTTGCCCGCTACCAGATTTTTTAAGCAAAGGGGATGAGGATACTGGCACAATGCAAACCTCAATTGATTGCCAGCGCCGCGAGTGTCCTGGATAGGTCGCAAAATTGCTCCAGGGAAAGCGCTTCCCCCCTTGATTCCGGGGATATGCTAACAGATTGCAAAGCTTCACGAATTTTTTCCGCGGGAAGGTGCGCAAATTCTCCCAATCGCAGGGCATTGACAAGGGTTTTTCTCCGATAGGTAAAAGCCGAACGGATGATCTGCCGCAGAATTTTTTCATCTTCGACTACCACGCTCGGCTGAGGCAAAATTTCAAACCTTACCACTGCGGATTCCACTTGAGGTGGGGGATAGAACGCTTGGGGGCCGACGGAAAAAGCGATCCGGGCTCGAGTATACAATTGAGACCAAAGGCTCAGAGGGCCATAATCTTTCGTTCCTGGGCGCGCCACTACCCTTTTGGCCACTTCCAACTGAAGCATCAAAACAAAAAGGGAAAAATAATTCCTTTCTTGGAAGAACCGGAAGATCATCGGGCTGGAAATCTCGTAGGGGAGATTGGCTACCACCTTCATCTTTTGCTGCCATTGCTCATACCAAGGGGCAAAATCAACCTGTAAAGCATCCGCTTGAATGACTTCGACTGGATCATTCGCTGAAAATTGATTCCTCAACTCATGGGCCAACCGGGGATCCACCTCTATAGCATAAACTTTTTTCACTCGTTGGGCCATAGGGACGGTAAGGCTGCCCAGGCCAGCCCCAATTTCCACTACGATATCTTCAGGACCCAGGGAAGCGGATTCGATAGTCCGCTGAAGGATTTTGGAATTTACGACAAAATGTTGTCCGAGCCTTTTCTTGGGTCGAATTTTTAACTCTTTTAATTGCCTGCGAAGCTTCACGAACTCTCTTTTCGTTGGCGGCGTTTTGCCTGGTAAAGAAGGATTATGCGTTTGGTGATGAAGTAAGAGGGGATGGCGCAAAGTAATCCGGTAACCGTTCCTCCCAATAAAAGAGGGTAGGAAATGTCCCACCCCAATCGGACAAGGTGGGGAACGGAAAAATTGGACATGGCCAGAGAAGGAGGGGTGGCTCCCGTTAATACCTGTCCCACTTTGTAGTCCAAAAGATAGATAAAAGGGAGGAAAAAGGGATTCGCTACCCAAACGCCCAAGGCGGCAGCCAGCTTGCTTTTCTTAAGGATCAAAGCGATGAGGACAGCCAAAACCGTGTGCAGAGGCACCGTAGGGGTCATTCCTACAAAAACTCCGATGGCTACTCCACCGGCAACCTCTTGGGGCTTCCCTTTTAACCTCAGAAGTCGAAGGTAAAGGAAGCGTAAATTTCTCTTCCATCTGCCCCATCGTTCTTTCATTCGTATTTTCTGCCCCAAGTCAGGTCCTTTTGCCATAGGCCTTTATCCCGAACTTCTGCCAAATCGGGAGTAAGCATTGAGCAGGAGGTTGGAGCGGTGGCCTTCCATCAAATAATAGAAACCAGCTGCCGCCACCATGGCTGCATTATCTGTACAAAGGGTAGGCGGGGGGAAAAATACGGTAATTCCGGAGGAACTTCCGTATTGGGAGAATTTTTCCCGTAAGCGGGAATTACAAGCGACTCCCCCCACCACCACAACCTCTCTGATTGCCTCCTGTTTGGCTGCACGCATAACCTTTGTGACCAGGGTGTCGACGACCGCTTCTTGGAAAGAGGCGGCGATTTCCCTAATCTGATCAGCGGAAAGTTTTCCTCCTAAACTCTTTACATGTTGCAGGACAGCGGTCTTGAGTCCACTGAAACTGAATTCCAGAGAATGGGGTTCCAGTAAACTTCGCGGAAAAAAGATCGCCTTGCGGTCCCCCTCTTTGGCCAGGCGGTCGATGACTTCTCCTCCAGGATAGCCCAATCCCATAAGCTTGGCCACTTTATCAAAGGCTTCCCCGGCTGCATCATCCTTGGTTTGGCCGAGCAAGGTCATACGGGTATGGCCTTCGACCCGAAAGAGGCTTGTATGTCCGCCAGAGACGACCAGAGCGATAAAAGGAAATCTCAAGGATGGAGAGGATAAAAAAGCTGCTGCGATGTGGCTCAATATATGATTGACTCCCACCCAAGGAACTTGGAGTACAAAAGCGAGGGATTTGGCAACGGCAATTCCCACCAACAATGAACCCACGAGGCCGGGACCTTGGGTGACCGCAATGGCCTCAATGTCCTGGAGGCGGTTCCCTGACCTGGACAAAGCTTCTTCGATAACGGGCAAAATGGCTTCTACGTGCTTACGGGAAGCGATCTCGGGTACGACCCCGCCGTATTGGCTGTGTAAAGCCACCTGGGAGGCCACAACGCTGGAGAGAATCTTTTGAGCATCCAGCACAACGGCAGCGCCCGTTTCATCACAGGATGATTCGATTCCTAAAACTTTCATCGTGGTTTATGATTTCATCCTGGTAATTTCGTGGATCGCCCGTAACAAAGCTCTAATTTCTTCTGCGGTGTTGAAAAACCCCAGACTGACCCGGACTGTACCCGCGGGAAATGTTCCCAAGGTCCGGTGGGCATGGGGAGCACAGTGTAGGCCGGTACGAACCAAAATGTCATAAAGGTCATCGAGAAGGAAACCCACTTCTGCCGGGTCCATGGATTCAACGTTGAAAGAGACTACGGGAACCCGCTCTTCCATTTTTCCAGGACCATAAACCCGGATTCCCTTGATCCTTTTAAGCCCCTGGATTAAGTTTTGAGTTAGAAATTTCTCTTTTTTCCAGATTTTTGCGATTCCCTGTTCCAAAACAAAAGATATTCCTGCTCCCAAGCCGGCTATTCCCGGAGTGTTCAAGGTGCCGCTTTCAAACCCGTGGGGAAGAGTTTCGGGCTGTTCGTCTGAATCTGAGTCGGTTCCCGTTCCCCCCTCTTTCAACGGTTTAAGATCGACACCGTTGGCTATATAAAGGAATCCGGTTCCCTGCGGGCCGTAAAGGGATTTATGCCCAGGGCCGGCTAAGAGGTCTATATTCATCTTTTGGACGTCGATGGGCAGAAGTCCGGCGGTCTGAGCGGCATCCACCATGAAGAAAATTCCTTTGGAACGAGCGAAGGCCCCTACCTCTTGGATGGGCAAGATGCTGCCGGTGACATTCGAGGCATGGGTCAAGATGATAAGCTTTGTCTTAGGCTTCAGACTCTTTTGCAGCAAACGAAAGTTCAGATTTCCCTGAGGGGAGCACGGTACTTGGCTATACTTAACCCCTACCCTTTCCAGCCTTTTTAATGGGCGGATGACGGAATTATGTTCGACGGAAGAGGTCAGGGCGTGATCTCCTGGCAATAATAGTCCTTTCAGACCCAGGTTTATGGCCTCGGTAGCGTTGCCCGTAAAAATTACGCGTTGGGCATCGGGTATGGCGAAAAGCCTGGCGATCTTCTCCCGGGTTTCATTAATAACCTGATTCGCCTTCCTCGCCAATTTATGGTCGGAACGGCCCGGATTAGCGCCGATCCGGGTTATCATGTGGCTCATGCGGCGGCAGACGACCGCCGGTTTCGGGAAGGATGTGGCCGCATGGTCTAAATAAATTGACACCGGTATCGCTCCTCAATTTTAGTAGTGATATCCCTTCTAAAAAGTTGTCCCTTCGGCGGATAAGCGGAGATGAATTCCCCCACCGGTCCTTGGGGTAAATCGTTTAAAAACCCTTGCCCGCAGAGGTAGGTTAGCCCAGGATGGCGGCCATCTGAAAGATGGGGAGGTACATGGCTACAACCAGTCCCCCGATCGCCCCTCCGAGAAAAACCATGAGGAGGGGTTCGAGTAAAGAAGTTAAAGCAGCAACGGCTCCGTCTACTTCATCGTCGAAAAAATCGGCGATTTTACTTAACATTGAATCCAGGGCCCCGGTAGACTCCCCCACGGAAATCATCTGCACGACCATGGGGGGAAAAATCCCACTGGCTCCTAAGGGCTCAGCGATGGTTTTCCCTTCTCCGATACTCACTTTGGTCTGCAAAATTGCTTTCTCAATGGTCTTGTTTCCGGAGGTGCGAGCGACGATCTCCAGACCCTCCAGGATGGGAACGCCGCTGGAAAGCATCGTGCTCAGGGTACGGGTGAACTTGGCAATAGCCACTTTTTTAATGAGGTCTCCGAAAATCGGAAGCCGGAGCAGGAAATCGTCAACCACTGCGTGACCCGTTTCTGTCCGGTAGTAACGCCTGAAAGCGAAGATAAAAATTACGAGTAATGCACCAACAAGGAGGAAATAACGTCGCATGAATTCGCTCAAGTTAATAACCAGTTGGGTAAAGGCCGGAAGGGTTCCCCCCATATCGGCAAACATTTTTTGAAAAACGGGGATCACAAAAATCAGGAGGGCGCCAACCACGATTAAGGCAATGGCGAGGACCGCGGCGGGATAGACCATGGCTCCTTTGACCTTTTTCTTCAAGTTCATCGCCTTTTCGATGTAAGCAGCGAGACGGTTCAAAATCGTGTCCAGGATGCCTCCGGCTTCCCCGGCAGCCACCAGGTTACAGAAAAGATCATTGAAAACCCGTGGGTGCTTGCGCAACGCTTCAGCGAAAGTAGACCCGGCTTCCACATCCCCTTTGACTTTGAGAAGGACTTCTTTGAAAGTAGGATTGTCTTGCTGGCTGGAAAGAATCTCCAGGCATTGCACCAGCGGCAGGCCGGCATCAATCATCGTGGCGAATTGGCGGGTAAAGATAACGATCTGCTTCTCATTGACTTTTCTCCTTTTAAATAAACTGAACCCTTTTAAAATATCCTTGGGCTTGGCCTGAATTTTGATGGCCTGAATCTGCTGCCGACGAAGGTGCATCCTGACGGCCGCTTCATTCGCGGCTTCAATTTCTCCACGCTCGATCGTCCCTTTACGGGATCGCCCTTCCCAGACATAAACATCCATCTGACCCCTCCAAAAATTTTGTGGATTTTCTTTTAATCTTCCACCGTACTTCTCAAAACTTCTTCAACCGTAGTGGTACCGTCCTTAAGTTTGGTCAGAGCAGTCTGCCGTAAGGTCTTCATGCCCAAGCGCATGGTTTCTCTTTTAATCTCCATTGCCGATGCCCCTTGAAGAATTAATTCTCGAATTTCTTCCCGGATGGGCATAATTTCGTAGAGCGCTATCCGCCCTTTATAACCCGTATTGCTACAGCGAGCGCAACCGGTTCCTTTGTAGCAAACAAATCCTGAAATTTCATCGGGAAGAACGCCTAGGTTGAGAAGCATTTGCGGGGAGACTTGGATCGGTTGTTTGCAATATTCGCAAATCATCCGGGCCAAGCGTTGAGCTGCGATTAAATTCACCGATGAGGCGACAAGAAAGGGCTCGATACCCATATTCAATAAACGGTTAATCGTGCTGGGGGCATCGTTGGTATGCAACGTACTCAAAACGAGGTGACCCGTGAGGGCGGCCTTGATGGCGATTTCTGCGGTTTCAAAGTCGCGAATCTCCCCCACCATAATGATATCCGGGTCCTGTCGCAAGAAAGAACGCAAGGAGCTGGCAAAGGTCAAACCGATTTCTTCATGCATCTGAACCTGGTTGATTCCCATGAGGTTGAATTCAACCGGATCTTCGGCGGTGGAAATATTTTCGGTAATCTGATTGAGCTCGGCCAGGGCAGAATAGAGGGTAGTGGTTTTGCCGCTTCCCGTAGGTCCAGTAACCAAGACCATGCCAAAAGGTTTGTGGATGGCTTCTTTGAATTCTTTAAGGGGTTTTTCCTCAAAACCGAGTTTGGTCATGTCCAACTGCAAGTTTGATTTATCGAGTAAGCGCATGACCACTTTCTCTCCATAAAGGGTCGGCAGGACGGAAACGCGAAAATCCATCTCCTTATCTTTGCCGAATTTCATCTTAATGCGCCCGTCCTGGGGCAGACGTCGCTCGGCAATGTCCAGTTTGGCCATGATTTTTGCCCGGGAGATGATCGCATTCTTCAGTTTCATAGGGGGTTTCATGAATTCTTGGAGTACCCCATCGGTGCGGAAACGAACGCGAAAAACTTTTTCGTAGGGTTCGAGGTGAATATCGCTTGCCTTCCGTTTGATGGCCTCGTTAAGAATGAGATTGACAAGTTTGATCACGGGGGCATCCTCAGAGGCCTGCTGTAATTCCCGGATGTCAACCTCATCGCTTTCCTCTAATAACTCCATCTTCTCGGCGCCATCCATCGAATCCATGATATCCGCCAGCGATTCAGAGGAATCATAGAACTTATCAATGGCAGCCTTAATGGCGCTTTCGGTGGAAACAAAAACTTCTACGTGACAACTGGTCAGAAATTTAATGTCATCAATGGCCAGGATGTTGGAAGGGTCGTTCATGGCCACCCGCAAGGTAGAACCAATCCTCTTGATGGGAATGACCTGGTACTTGAAAACGACGTCGGGTGGAATCATCTTGATCACTTCAGGATCAATCTGGGCCTCGGATAGGTCAATCGCGGGTACTCCGTAATGCCTGCTTAAAAAAGAGACAAGATTTTTCTCGGTTATAAGACCAAGCTTTACTAAAGAAGAACCCAGCTTGTTTCCAGAGATTTTTTGTTCTTGTAACGCATCTTCCAGTTGTTTGGCGGTGATCAATCCTTTACTCACCAGCAATTCTCCCAACCGGACGCTCATACTTCCTCTCCTAAAAAACAGTTTAATTACTTAAATATATAAGAATTACAAAGGAATTGTCAAGATTTTTAAGTTTGCCTGTTTATAGTCCACCTTAAAAAGATTTATCGTCATTTCCAGGGTAGTTCTAAAAGAATTTTTCAAAACATTGCCCTTGGCAATTAACCTTTGATTGTGGCCCGGATCTTGACATCTCCCGTGCAGAAAACCAAAAGGCTTTTTTGCCCTCATTCTGAGGAAAATAAGTGAAGTTAGGAAAACAAGGCTCATCCCGCTAAGCTAACCCCGAAAAAGATGTACATACCTCCTAAAGATGCCTATTGGAGGAACTTTAAGTTCCCTAGACACCAATATGAACAAAGAATCGCCATAGACTCAAAACTATGAAAACCGGACATTTCTACTTTGGTAAAAACCAGACATTTCTAAATTGGCTTGACAAGGGCCAATCAGCTATTGACAACGCTAGGTAAAGAGGGTACTTTCATCCCCGGATTTTCTAATTTCCCTTACGGATTTTCAAAGAAGCTTCCATGCCGGAACGTTTTATCCTTTGGTTGGCATCCGCAGGCTACAGCGGTTATTTTCCTTATGCTCCCGGGACCGTTGGAACTCTCGTTGGAATCCTAGTCTATATGCTTTTTTCCCTCTTCCCCCCCCCGATTTATTTATTGAGTACCGCTGCAACTTTCTCCTTGGCCTTATGGGCTTCCGGGCGGGCAGAAATCATTTGGAAGGAAAGGGACAGCCCCAAAATTGTGATTGATGAGGTGGTGGGGTTTCTCATTGCCATGGCTTTTTTACCTCGCACTCTCACCACAGTGGTCGGGGGATTCCTTTTTTTCCGCGTTTTGGATATAATGAAACCTCCCCCCATAGGAATGATCGATCGACAGATGAAGGGAGGATTGGCGATCGTTCTCGATGATGCCGTGGCTGGGGTTTACGTCAATCTTTTATTGCAAGCAATTTATCGATGGCACCCCCACTTTCTCTCCTTGCTGGATAGATGGATCTGCGGAGCCGGGTAAAAAAATTCGATGAAAGATCCATGGACATTGGCTTACTTTGAAAGATAGGGGAAAAAGATTGAAGATTCTGAAAGGGGCTGGGTTATGAAAGTTGAGATCATCACCGTGGGGAATGAATTGATTTCTGGGGAGGTGCTGGATACCAATGCAGAGTACATGGCCAGTGCGCTCACGGAAAGAGGGTTTGAGGTGACCTTTATCACAACGATCGGCGACTATGAATACCACATTGAAGATGCCCTCTTGCGGGCTCAGGAACACGCCGACGCTATCATCGTAAGTGGTGGGCTGGGTCCGACTGCCGATGATGTCACAGCCAGCTCTGCGGCCAAAGCTTTGGGCCGGCGGATGATTATAAATAAGGACATCCTCCAGGCCTTGCGAGAGCGATTTGCCCACAGGGGGATGGAGATGCCGCTGGCGAATGAAAAACAAGCTTTTTTCCCCCACCAGGCAGAGATCCTGCCTAACCCTCTCGGGACCGCTTCCGGATTTATCTTGCGTCATAAAAGTAAAATTTACGTATTTCTTCCCGGGGTCCCCAAGGAGTTGCAGTACCTCTTTAACGAAAACGTGCTTCCATTGTTGGAAAAAGAAAGCCAGGAAAAGGCGATCTACCGCACCCGCACCCTTAAGGTTTTTGGTCTTACTGAGTCTACCATTGCAGACCGTCTGAAAGGAATTAACCCACAAGATCATTCGGCTTCCTTGGCCTACCTTCCTCGCTTTCCAGAAAACCATGTAAAAATTACAGTCAAGGGAATTTCTTCCGAAGAGGTTGAAAAAAATCTCCAAGCCCTGGAAAAAATCATCTGGGATAAGATAGAGGGGCGGGTCTTCGCGGTTGATACCGAAACACTGGAAGCAATCGTCGGCCAATTGCTCCGCTCCCATCAATCTACTTTAGCCGTGGCTGAATCCTGTACCGGAGGTTTGATCACCCATCGCTTGACTCAGATTCCTGGAAGCTCGGATTATTTCGAACGGGGAATTGTCGCTTACAGCAATCGGGCTAAAATCGAAATATTGAAAGTCCCCGAAGAGCTTTTAATCCAGGACGGGGCAGTTAGTGGTTCAGTAGCGGAAAAGATGGCTGAAGGCGTGCGGCAGATCAGTCAGGCGACTCTGGGACTGGGCATAACAGGAATTGCTGGACCAGGAGGTGGCTCAGCAGAAAAACCCGTGGGGACGGTATTTATTGCCCTGGCCACCCCCAAGGGCACCGTTACCAAAAAGTACCAGTTCTGGGGAGACCGGGAACAGATCAAGACCATTTCAGCCCACACCGCGATCGACTGGGTGCGAAGGTATTTTCTAAATCAGCTTTCAGGTATGAACAGTCAGCTGTCAGAAAAAAAGCTGAATGCTGAACGCTGAATTCTGGGTGTTAGGAGCCATGGAAGGAATCCGCTCGTTCATTGCCATAGAAGTTCCCCAGCCTTTACAGGCCCGAATGGGGGAATTGCAACGAGAACTAAAGCGAGTTGAAGCTGACGTCAAATGGGTTCGTCCAGGGAGTATTCACTTTACTTTAAAATTTTTAGGAACGGTGCCTGAAGAAGTGCTGGAAAAAGTCTCTTTAGCCATTTCCCCTGTTATTTCCTCATGGGAGCCTTTTGATTTGCGCATTCATGGTCTTGGCTGTTTTCCCTCCAGCCGCAATCCCCGTATCCTCTGGTTGGGTATCGATCGGGGAACCGAGCAGATCTCTCCCTTGCAAGAAGTCATTGAAAAAAAAGCAGTTGAAGTATCTTTTCT
>JAURYC010000111.1 GCA_030654105.1 Deltaproteobacteria bacterium | reverse complement strand
TCGGGTATCGATCACGGCCAAAGCCAGAAAAATGATGGACGGCCTGGCGGAACAGAGAAAAGCGGTCAACGAAGAGTTGACCAGCGTTCTATCTTTAGAAGAGAAGCTTTTGTTCAAAAGAATGCTCAAGGACATTAAAGGATGATTTTTTGTACACAAATAAAAAAGAACATTTTTGGGGGCGCAGATTCACCCTAAAAAATAAAACCGCTGTGCGCATTGCGCTAAGCGCTTAGCGTATGAGAGGGCATTGGCTGCGTTTATCCGCGAAGATCTGCGATCTATTAAACTAAAAGGAGGAGGAAAGAATGGGAGAAATCGTTCATACATCCCGTATAAAAATTGTGAGGGAAAAAGGGCCTACGCGGAGAGCCGTGATTGAGGGGTTTCAAGAACCGATCTATTACGGGGTCCACGGGGGAATCAAAAAATTCTACAAAGTCGAACCGGAAAAGGAGCATGCAGCCACTCTTGACCATATTGTCGCCGCAACGGCCGCCTGAATGATGGGAACACTGGCCGGGGTTCTGGCCGGAAAGAAAATTCCCACTCCGGAAGACCGCTACTGGGCTGACGTGGAGGGGGATATCGAAAATGTGAACGGAGTTTTGAAAATTACCCGGATCAAGGTCACCTACCACCTAAAAGTCCCCGCAGGAAAAAGGGATGAAGCGAGGGAGGCTCTTTCCTCCTACCTCGTTCGATGCCCTGCCGCCCAGAGCGTCATCGGCTGCATTCAGATTCAGGACGACCTGATGATCGAGGAAACGGAAGGGTGAAAGGAGGAAACATGGATTCCCTTACCGAACAAGTTAAAAAGATGGTCGGATCTTATGGAACTGTCCGGGTGGGAATTGCAACCCGCCAGACCCTGGGGGGAGGCCCTCCTTCTACGGATCTCACCTATATCCTGCCTGAAGCACGGTCAGCCATAACCTTTGCCATCCCGCTGAATAAAAAATACATTCGCCCTTTCCTGGCCAAGGAAGATCGTCTCAGCCACGAGCGGGACAACCTGCAGGCCAACATGCTGGTGACGGGAATTGCCTCTCACTTGGCCAAGCATCTGGAGCAGAAGGGATTCCCCTCTCAAGGCGTGGTGGCCAACGAGTTTTACCGGGATGAGCCGGGAATAGGCAGGTTAGGCATGCATCCCGACCTGTCCCACCGCTACCTTGCTGTTCGTTCAGGGGTTGGCTGGTTTGGGTTTTCAGGAAACGTGATCACCCCTGAGTATGGGGCGGCAGTGATTCTCGGCACCTGCGTAACTTCAGCGGAACTGGAGCCGACGGATCCTCTCCCTTCAGAAGATAACTACTGTAATCGGTGTAAGCTCTGCCTGGCTTCCTGCTGCTCAGGGTTGATGGACCCGGAGAAAGAAACGAAAGTAACTCTGGGAGGGCGGGATTTCATCTACGCTCGAAGAAGAGACTACCTCCGCTGTGAATTTGTCTGCGGCGGGATGACGGGGCTTCATCCTACCAAGAAATGGTCAACCTGGTCCCCGGGCCGTTTCTGCATTCCGGAGGATGACCGGGCCTTTCGCGAGGCTATGATCCAGGGGATAAAAGCTTATGATCGCCGCCCCCCTATGGAAGGAGGGTTTCCCCATATTCTTATGCGCTCCAAACTTTACCTCACCTGCGGCAATTGCCAACTCTTATGCTGGCCTGATCTGGAGGATCGAAAAGAGAATTTTAGAATTCTAACTTCCTCGGGCACTATCATCCAACGGCCAGACGGTTCCCTTGAAAGGGCTTCCCCTGAGAAGGCAGAGGCCTACGTGATGAGTCTGGATGAGGGAAAGAGGGCCCTTTATACCTGAGGAGGGGAATGGGTTATTGAACCCACTCGATGGGCGGGAATACGGGCAACGATTTCTGGCCGAGAGGCAGGCAGCCCGATCATCCTCCCGACAGAAGATATGAGAAAATCCCCCATTGGAACCTTACAGAGGAAAGGAGAAAAGTTGATAACCATCGATGAGAAAAGATGCACGAAATGCGGCCTCTGCATCCCCATCTGCGTCCGGAGAATTCTTCAAGAAGGGGAGAACTCGATTCAAATCATTGATCCCGCCATGTGCCTCTACTGCGGCCACTGCAAGGCGGTTTGCCCGGCGGATGCCCCCCAGTTCTCTGAGGGGAATGAGGAGTTTACACCCGTACCGAGCAAGGAGGAGATCCCCAGCGCCGCTCCCTTTTTTCGCTTCCTGCGCAACCGTCGCAGTCTGAGGTTATACCAGGATAAGTTCGTTGAAAAAGGAAAATTGAAAATGCTGGTTGAAGCGGGACGCTTCGCTCCGACGGGCTCCAACCGGCAAGCCTGCGAGTATGTGGTGGTTAACGGCCGGAAGACCCTGGACAAGGTCTGTACCTTGGCCATCCGGAACCTGCAGGAACAGGGAGAAGGGATTCAAAAAGTGATCGACAAGCTCAACCGGGAGAAAAAGCCCTTGTCCGAAGAGCTGGTTGCCAGGCGGACTCTCCCCCCGGTCTGGGAACGGATCGCTAAGAAGTGGGAGGAAGGGGTGGATCAGCTTCTCCACCACGCGCCGGCCTTGATCATCGTCCACATGAAAAAGGGCCTCGCCACGACTCCGGAGATCGATGCGGCCATTGCCTCCACCCAAATGGTCCTTTTGGCGGAGACCTTGGGCCTGGGGACTTGCTATATCGGTTTCCTTATCTGGGCGATCGAGAACTCCAAGGAGCTAAAAGAATTTCTGAAGATCCCAACGGATCATCGATCCCTGGTAGCCTTCACGGTTGGGTATCCGGATGTCCAATTCTTGCGGCTGGTATACCGGAATCCGGCTAAAGCCACTTGGATCGGCGAGTTTTCGGAGTAAAATCCAGCAAAAAAAGGATGGAAAATGAGTGATGAAGGATATCGAAAGTTGTGCGCAGTGATGTCCCAACGCGGAGGACGGTTCCCCGGAAGGACCATCAAGCCTACTGCTTATTTTTCTCCCGAGGGATATGTAAAAAGTGCATCCAGCGTTGCCCGGCGGAAGCGGTGACCGAAGCGGGCCATGATAAGATAAAATGTAAAGCCTACGTGGAGATAACCGCCAAGTATGTAAAGGCCAATTTTGGGTTTGAGGGTTACGGTTGTGGTTTCTGCCAGACGGGGGTTCCTTGCGAGTCTAAGATTCCCACAGAAGAATAGGCAATAGGCTAACAAAGGCTTAACACTCACCACTAAACACTTAACACTAAGGATAGGGATGCAATGGAAAAAATCGACCAAAATTTCCTGGAAGAGATGAGGAAAAAATTGGACATAGATTTACTGGGGGTAGCCTCGGTGGAAGGTTCAAATTCCCAAGAGCTAAGAAAGCAAGCCATTTCTCTTTTACCGGGAGTAAAGTCCGTGGTGGTCCTGGGCAAGCAAGTCTACAAAGAGGTGGTAACTTTGCTGGGACCTTCCAAAAGCGCCGGGGAAGCAGAGCCTGGAGAATTATTTGGACCTCACAGTGATTATGTTAACAGCCGCTTAACGAAAGCCGTGTATGACTTGGCTGATATTTTCCGCAAGGAAAAATATCGTTCGTTGCCCTTGCCGGCGGCAGGCTGCCCGACGGACCAGAGATTTTTGAAGGCCGTCTTTTCCTATAAGCACGCGGCCCAGCTTGCCGGGCTGGGGACGATCGGACGGCATAGTTTGGTGATCACCCCGGATTTCGGCCCCCGGGTTCGGTTGGCCTGCCTACTGACCGAGGCACCCTTGGAAGCGTCTCCATCCCTGGAGAAAAAGTATTGCCTCGATTGTGAGGCTTGCATCCGGGCCTGCCCGGCACAAGCTCTCCAAGTGCCTGCGCCGGATGAAGCCTACTCCATGAACAAGTTCGCCTGCCGAACCTACCGCCAAGCCGGGCTGACTTGCAGCGTTTGCTTAAAAACATGCAATGAAGTTTTAGGTTTTTAGGGACGCTATGCGCATAGCGCTAAGCGCTTAGCGTATCTGGGCATTATCTGCGTTTATCTGTGATAATCTGCGTCCCATGTAATTTTATAAAAGGAGGAGAAAATGTTTCAGACAAAGATCACTGGCATGTTCGGCATCAAGTATCCCATCGTGGTCGGCACCATGATGCACCTTTCCCGGGCCGAGATGGTGGCGGCCGCTTCCAATGCCGGGGCTCTCGGTGTCTTGGCTTCGGCCATTTTTCAGACCCAAGAAGAATTTCGCCTGGAAATAAAAAAGCTCAAAGGAATGACCGACAAACCCTTTGCCGTCAATTTGAATTTATTTCCGGCTATGCGTCCGATTGACAATCGGGAATACCTGGAGGTCATCTTCGATGAGGGGATTAAGATCGTGGAGACCTCCGGCCACAAGGCCCCCGATGAGTTAGCCAAAGATCTCAAGGCCCATGGCGTTACCCTGATTCATAAATGCGTGGGAGTTCGTTATGCTCTGAAAGCCGAGTCTATCGGCGCGGATGTCGTAACCGTGGTGGGATATGAAAATGGCGGTGCCACTGGTACCCTGGATATTACGACTCTCTGCCTCGTCCCGCGCGTAGTGGATGCTTTGAAAATCCCAGTGATCGGCGGGGGAGGCGTAGCGGATGGCCGCGGATTTTTAGCTCTGCTGGCCCTGGGGGCGCAAGGGGTGATCATGGGAACTCCCCTGTTGGTGGCCGAAGAATGTCCCATTCATCCCCAATTAAAACAAGCCTTGATCGAGGCCACCGAGCTGGACACCATGATCGTCATGCGGTCCATCCAGAATTCCCACCGGGTATGGATCAACGAAGTGGCCAAGAAAGTGGCCGAACTGGAAAAACAACAGGCCGGGCTGCAGGAGATCGTCCAGGTGGCTGCCGGAGAAAAAGCCAGGAGAATGTTCCAGGAAGGAGACCTGAACGCCGGGGTCATTTCCTGTGGGCAGGGAGTAGGGCTGGTAAAAAAAGTGATGCCCATGAAGGACATTATCGAAGGAATTGTCCATCAGGCTGACGAGCTGAGGAAAAAACTATCATTTATTTGATTGGGACGCAGATAAACGCAGATTTTCAGGATTATTATTAAAATCAATATCTTGAAATATTTCTATCTGCGTTTATCTGCGGAAATCTGCGTCCGTATAAATTAAAGGAGAAAGACGATGATCGAAGGGAAGTCCATTTTTACGCGGGCGGTGCACGCCGGGGAGCGGGGACCCAAACCGGATTTCCAGCCAGTCTCCACGCCCATCTACCAGACGGTGGGTTTTTTTTATGAGGACGTAAAAGACCTGAATGGGGTTTTTGCCAATGAGCGCGAGGGCTACGTTTACACCCGGTATGGGAACCCGACGAACTCCGCCCTGGAGGAGGCCCTGGCGAACTTGGAGGGAGGAGAAACCGCTTTAACCTTCGGTTCGGGAATGGCGGCTGTACACGCCAGCCTGCTTGCTGCCGGAGTCAAAGCGGGAGCTTCGCTTCTGGCGGCCTACGATATTTATGGGGCTACGTACGCAATCTGTTCGCGCCTTTTCCCTGAACTGGGGGTGCGGACCCATTTCGTGGATGTAACCAACCTTGAGGAATTCGCTAAAACCCTCTCCACAGCCAAACCGGTTGCCGTCATCCTGGAAACCATCTCCAATCCCTTGATGAAAATTGCTGACATTCCCACCATCAGCCATCTGGCTCACCGGGCCGGAGCGAAGGTCATCGTAGATAATACTTTTGCCACCCCCTTCCTCTTCCGGCCCATCGAGCACGGTGTGGATTTTTGCTTACACTCCACTACGAAGTACATCGGAGGGCATGGAGATGTTCTGGGGGGCGCAGTGGTGACATCCCGGGAGAATCACGCCCCCCTCCACGAGATCATCAAAATGACCGGGGGGAACTTGGGACCCACCGAAGCCTGGCTGACCCTCCGGGGATTAAAAACCCTTCCTCTGCGCATGCGTCAGCATTGTCAGAATGCCCTGGAAGTGGCCAGATGGCTGGAGGGCCATCCGCGTATCGCGCGGGTAAATTACCCCGGCCTGGCGAGCCATCCCCAGCACGAACTGGCCCAAAAGCTCTTTCCGCCGGGATTTTATGGGGGGATGATTTCCTTTGAGGTTAAAGACGCCGCCAAAGAGGAGATCTTCCGGTTCATGGAAGCCCTGGAACTCATCATCCCGGCGACCACGCTCGGGGATGTTTACAGCTTAGTCCTTTACCCGCCCATGTCTTCCCATCGGGCCCTAAGCCCGGAAGAAAGGGCAAAAGTGGGAATCAGCGACCGGCTGGTCCGCCTTTCTGTGGGCATTGAAGAGGCCGCGGAGATTATCGGAGACCTGGAGAGGGCCTTGGAAAAAAGTCGCTGATGAGCGGCGAGAAAGAAAAAAAGCCGGCTCAATTTACCAGCCGGCTTTGGTGCTGTTAGGGGACTCTATCTTTTTAAGGTCCTCGCTAAGGATGAATGGGCCCCATGGCCATCAGGCGAGCCACCCTTTCCTGGATAGGCGGGTGGGTGCTGAAGAGCCGGGTGAACCCTCCCGCCGAGAGGGGATTGACGATATACATCTGGGCTTGGGCCGGGTTTACCTGCATGGGCACTTGCTTATTGTACTCTTCCAGCTTGATCAGGGCGTTGGCCAGCGGGCGGCCAGCACCGATGATTTTGGCTCCCGTAGAATCCGCCTGATATTCCCGGCTGCGGGAGATGGCCATCTGGATGAGCATGGCGGCGATGGGGGCTATGATGGCCATAAGCACGACGGCGATGATATTACCCCTGCCGCCTCCTTCATCATCATCACTCCTGCCCATACCCAGGAACGCTCCCCATTGAGCCATCGTAGCCATATAGCTGATGGCCCCGGCAATAACCGCGGCCACGGAGCTGATGAGGATATCCCGGTTTTTAATATGCGCCAACTCGTGGGCCAAGACACCTTCTAATTCAGCAGGCTTGAGGATGCGCGAGATGCCTTCGGTTACGGCGACGGCGGCATGCTCCGGATTGCGGCCGGTAGCAAAGGCATTGGGAGTCTCCTGAGGAATGATATACACCCTGGGCTTGGGAAGGCCGGCCTGAACGGACAGTTTTTCCACCATCTGGTGAAGTTCGGGAGCCTCGTTAACAGAGACTTCCTTGGCCCCGCTCATGGCCAGGGCGATCTTGTCGCTGAACCAGTAGCCTACCATGTTCATAATGAAAGCCATGAACAGGGCAAAGTAAAGACCAGATCGGCCGCCCAAAGCCTGGCCGATAAATAATAAGAGGGCGCTCAGTCCGGCGAGCAAAATAAAAGTCTTAAAAGTGTTGGTTGACATGTTCTTTTCCTCCTCTTGCCCATTACTATAAAAGTGGCATATCTTGCAAAAAAGTCACCAGCAAAGAACAAAGGCCTGTAGCCTTTTGTAAGGCTTCGGTAGCGACAACGCGCATGGCGGGTTGATTTGCGGTAGAAGTCGAGGAACGGGTTTTCTGGATAAGGTTTTGAAGCCGATCCAGATCGATCATCACCTGTTCCAAGATTTCCACCGCCGATGTTGCTTTCTGCCCATGGGGGGAATTTAAAATCTGGCGGATTTCCTGTAACGAAAATTTGCGCGCCTGGAGCTGTTTGATCAGAGCTATACGGTTGAGGTCCCTTTCCGTATAATGACGGTATCCATGACTTCGACCTGGCTGTTCGGGATGAAGGAGACCCTGCCGGGTATAGAAATCGACCGTCCTGGGGCTAACCCCCAGCAACCGGGCAAACTCACCAATCGTATAATGCCCCCTTTCCATCTTTAGTCCCTTTTCGTAATCAATTGTATAGGAATTTCCTTTTTGGACACGGATGTACACAGATTATCAGGATAAACTAAAAAGAAAATAATGATCCGTTGTTATCTGCGCAAATCTGATGATCTCGTAAAAAGTCGGAAAAGCCGTCACTCCTGCGAAGGCAGGAGTCCAGAACTACTTGAATTAACTGGATTCCCGCTTTCGCGGGAATGACGAAAATGAGACAAAAAGGACTTTTTACGAATCCATCAAATCTGCGTCCTATTAAATTTTTAAAAGGAATATTCAAGGCAGTCATTATTTATCGAAAATATACAGCACCACTGTATGTTTGTCAAGAGATTTGAGTTCCTCAAACATCCTCAAATTTTTCTCTTGACAAATTTTATAAAATTTTGTAGGAGAGTGAATGTTCAGTCAGTAATAGTTTTTAGGAAATGGCAAGAATAAATCTGATGAGTATTCAATCATGAGAGTAAAGTTAGAAGAGCGTGAAATTGAGACAAACGTTAAAGATGATGCCCTTGTAAAACAAAGAAGGGAAGAGATTATCCAGGCCGCGAGCAAAATATTTACAGAGAAGGGGTATCATCTCGCAACTATCCGCGACATTTGTAAGGCCTCGGGGTTAGGTCCCGGAACTCTATATAATTACATCAAAAAAAAGGAAGATATCCTTTACCTAATTTACAATCAACTTACCATGATGCTCACTCAGTGCTTAGTGGAAACTATCGAAAATACCAAGAAAGATCCTTACGAACAATTGAAAGAAGCACTGAGTAAGACCACAGATATCATATGGGATTATAAAGATTTAGTCCTTCTAATGTATCAGGAAACAGCCTCCTTAGACAGAGAATCCATGCATAACATCCTCAAGCGAGAAAGCGATTATGTCGCTCTCTGGGAAAGAATCCTTGAACGGGGAGAGAAGCAGGGGATGATCATCAGGCGAACCCGAATGGATGCGGACATCATCGGTTTTCTTCTGGCTTTCATTCCCTTGAGGCGGTGGAATCTCAAGAAAAAGTTCCGGGAAGAGGAGATTAAATCCGGACTTATCGATTTTGTCATTCAAGCCTTGGGAATATCCAAAAGAAAAAAATAAGATGATTGTTTAATTTATTGGCTGAAATTCTTTTTTAAAACTGAATGAGCGTTTACTCTATTAAAGGGAAGGAAATGAAAAAAGAAACTTTATTACAGATGTATTACATGATGTTGAAGATTCGAAGGGTGGAAGAACGAATCCTGGAAATATTTGCCCAGGGGAAAATCCCGGGATTTATCCACGTATCCATCGGCCAAGAAGCCGTGCCGGTTGGAGTTTGCTCTGCCTTGAGAGAGAACGATTACATTTCAAATACCCATAGAGGGCATGGACAGGCATTAGCCAAAGGGGCTGATTTAAAAAGATTTATGGCAGAGATCTATGGCCGAAAAGATGGTTATTGCCAGGGAAAAGCTGGTTCGATGCACATTGCCTGTAACGATTTGGGAATTATAGGCTCGAATGGGGTGGTGGGAGGTGGAATTCCTATCTCTCTCGGGACGGCGTTTGCTTCGGTATATAAAGGAAATGACCGAGTGACGGTGTGCTTCTTTGGGGACGGGGCGACGAATGAGGGGACTTTCCATGAATCCCTGAATCTGGCTGCCCTCTGGAATCTTCCCATCGTTTTCTGTTGTGAAAATAATGGATGGGCAGAGTTTACGCCTCAAAAGGTCCATACGAAACTGGAAAATCTAAGTGTCAGGGCAGAATCTTATGGGATACCGGGAGTGACCGTGGATGGGAATGACGTCCTAAAAGTTAAGGAAGAGGCAGAGAAAATGATCGCGAGGGCTCGGAAAGGGGAAGGGCCATCGCTTCTGGAATGTAAAACCAACCGTTGGTTTGGCCATTTTGCTGGGGATGCTCAAAAATACCGATCGGCCCAGGAGATCGAAGAAGTCAGAAGCTTTGACCCCATCTTGAAATTTCAGAAAATATTGCTTGAGAAGAAGAATTTAAACCCTAAAGATATTGAGGAGACGGAGGTAAAAATTAAATCACAAATCGATGAAGCAGTAGCTTTTGCGGAAAAAAGCCCAATTCCAGGGATGGAAGGACTCTTAGAAAATGTCTATGTGTAAATCTTGCGCTCACATAGGGGAACCCAGAGGGTCAGGGTTTATTATTTTAGAAAATATTTTTTCGGGCGCTTGGGCAAAAATTGGCGTTCTATGAGGGAAACAGGAAAATGAAAGAGGTGCGGTATATTAGGGCGATTACCGAGGCCCTCAAGGAAGAGATGGCCCGGGATGAGTCGGTTTTTGTCATTGGTGAAGATGTAGCCTACCCAGGGGGTTCTTTTAGCGCCACTCGAGGCCTCCTCGAAGAATTCGGGGGGAGAAGAGTTAAGGACACGCCCATCAGTGAAGCGGCCATAGTTGGCTTG
>JAURYC010000110.1 GCA_030654105.1 Deltaproteobacteria bacterium | reverse complement strand
GAATGTATTCGTTATTTACATCCGTAATCTCTAATTCACCCCTGCCGGATGGCTTCAAGGTTCGGATAATATCAAAAACTGCGGCGTCATACATATAAATGCCGATCACCGCCAACTTTGACCGAGGCGCTGCAGGCTTTTCTTCGATGCGGATGATTTTGTCCCCTTTGATTTCTGGTACTCCGAAACGCTGCGGGTCAGGAACCTCCTTCAGTAAAATCTTGGCTCCGTTCTCCTGTTTTTCAAAATCCTTCACCGCTTTGAGAATATTGGTCTCGATGATATTATCCCCCAGAACCACACAAATTTTTCCCTGGTCAGAAAAATATTCTGCCAGAAATAAGGCGGCCGCAATTCCGCCTTCTCCTTCCTGGTAGGTGTAATTAATATGCTGAAGTCCGAATTCTTTCCCGTTCCCCAAGAGGCGAAGAAAATCCCCAGCGTTGTTTCCGCCAGTGACAATCAAAATATCCCGAATCCCCGCATTGACCAATGTCTGCAGCGGGTAATAAATCATGGGCTTGTCATGAATGGGAAGGAGATGCTTGTTAGTGATCTTAGTCAACGGGTAAAGCCTCGTTCCCAGCCCTCCCGCCAGAATAATACCCTTCATCTTTCCTCCTCCTAAGGTAATTGTATAGGAATTTTCTTGTTGGACACAGATTTTCTGGATATTAAAAATAAAAAAGATTCACAGAAAATATATATCTGCGTTTATCTGTGACAATCTGCGTCCCAATAAATTTAGATCGATTTTCAGGCCATCTTTTTCTGAAAATAGGGAACTGTTTTTCTTATTCCATCTCTCAACCCAACTTTGGGGAGCCAATTTAAAATTTTTCTGGCTTTGGTGATATCCGGCTGACGGACCCGGGGATCATCTACGGGAAGGGGGTGGTGGATAACCCTGGATTTACTTCCGGTAATTTCCAATACTTCTTGGGCAAAACCTAAAACAGAAAACTCATCAGGGTTGCCCAGGTTGACCGGTTCGGTTTCCTGGGAAAAAAGTAATTTTATAATCCCCTCGACCAGATCATCAACATAGCAGAAACTACGGGTCTGGGAACCATCCCCGTAAACCGTTAAATCTTCACCGGCCAAGGCCTGCAGGATAAAATTAGGAACGACCCGGCCGTCGTTCAAACGCATGCGGGGACCGTAGGTGTTGAAAATTCTGGCAATGCGGGTGTTCACCCCGTGGGACCGATGGTAAGCCATGGTCAGAGCCTCGGCAAATCGTTTGGCTTCATCGTAAACTCCCCGGGGACCGATGGGGTTTACGTTCCCCCAGTAATCTTCTGCTTGCGGATGGGCGAGCGGATCGCCATATACTTCTGAGGTGGAGGCCAGGAGAAAACAAGCTTTTTTGGCCATGGCCAGACCCAGCACTTTATGCGTTCCCAAGGCCCCTACTTTCAAGGTCTGAATGGGTAGCTGAAGATAGTCAATTGGGCTGGCTGGAGAGGCAAAATGCAGAACATAATCTAAAGATCCTTCAACAAAAATATAATTCGTCACATCGTAATGAATAAATTGGAATCGCCGGTGACCCGCAAGATGAGCGATGTTGCCCGTTGAACCGGTGAGCAGGTTGTCCATACAGATAACTTCCAGCCCCTCGGCCAGCAGCCGATCACACAGATGAGATCCCAGGAAACCCGATCCTCCAGTGATTAAAGCCCTCATGCTATCTCCCTACGGCAAAGTATTTAAAACCCATCTCCCGCATTTTAGCGGGTTCGTATATATTACGGAAATCCAAAAAAACCGGGCTTTTCATTATCTTCTGCAAACGTTTCAGGTCGAGATTTCGAAATTGGTTCCACTCCGTAATAATCAACAAAGCATCCGATCCTTTGGCTACGTCATATGGATCTTTTCCATATTCAATCTTCTTGAATATTTTTCGAGCCACTTCCATAGCTTTGGGGTCATAGGCTCTGATTTTCGCCCCCTCTCTCTGTAAGGAAGAGATAATTTTTAAGGAGGGTGCTTCCCGCATGTCATCGGTGTTGGGCTTGAAAGAAAGCCCCAAAACCGCGATGGTTTTCCCTTTCAAATTTCCCAGGGCTTCCTTTACTTTGGCAACCATTCGCTCTTTTTGCTTTTCGTTAACTTTCATTACCGAGCGTACAATCTCAAACCGGTATCCGTACTTTTCGGCAATTTTGGCTATCCCTAAAGTATCCTTGGGAAAACAAGAGCCGCCATAGCCAGGCCCGGCGTGTAAAAATTTCGACCCGATCCTCTGATCAAGCCCCATTCCTTTGGCCACAACGTTCACATCCGCGCCTACTTTTTCACAAATATTGGCAATCTCGTTGATAAAGGAAACCTTGGTGGCCAAAAAAGCATTGGAGGCATACTTGATCATCTCGGCGGTTTCGATATTGGTGATCACAAAGGGGGCCTCGATCAAATAAAGAGGGCTGTAGAGGTCCTTCATGATGGCCATGGCCTGTTCGCTGGCGGCACCGATGACCACGCGGTTGGGGCGCATGAAATCTTCGATGGCCGCTCCTTCCCGCAAAAACTCAGGGTTGGAGACGATATCGAAGTTAACTTTTTTCCTTTCATATTGTTGGATGACTTTGCGGATTCTTTCGCCGGTACCTACGGGAACGGTGCTTTTAGTGGCAATGACCTTGTATCCGTTCAAATTCTCCCCGATCTTCCTGGCCACTTCATCAATGTAGGTCATGTCCACTGAGCCGTCTTTCTTGGGAGGAGTTCCCACGGCAATGAAAATAACCAAAGACTTCTCAACGGCCTTATCGATTTCCGTGGTGAAAACCAGCCTCCCTTCCCGCAAGTTTCTTTTGACCATTTCCTCCAGCCCGGGTTCAAAAATGGGAGAGGTTCCCTTTTGGAGCAAGGCAATCTTCTGCTCATCATTATCCACACAGGTCACGTTCAGTCCGAATTCCGCAAAGCAGCTCCCGGTGACTAAGCCTACATACCCTGTACCAATCACACAAATATTCATGGCTCACTCCATTTCGATATTAAATTAGCCACAGAGAGCACAGCGCGGCATAGCCGCAACCAAAAGAAATCACCCCCTCCCAACCCTCCCCCCTCGAGGGGGAAGGTGTGAAAAAATCGATTTGGTTCTTTTTCACGTCATTCCGGCGAAAGCCGGAATCCAGTGTTTTCAAGGCCTTAAGAACTGACTGGACCCCGGTTTTCACCGGGGAGACGGCTGAAAATCAATTTTTTCACACCTTCGGGGAGGTCAGGGTAGGGGTGATAACA
>JAURYC010000109.1 GCA_030654105.1 Deltaproteobacteria bacterium | reverse complement strand
GCACCCTTTTTTATGGCAGGGAACACATTCTAGGTCCGGAAAGATGACCTTATGGATATCTCCGATGGGTGCCCAGTCGTACCAATCCGATGGGCCATAGATGGTGATGGTGGGAGTGCCTACGGCAGCAGCGATATGAGGGGCAGCGCTGTCCACTCCGATGTGTAAAAAACTCAAACTGAGCAGACCCGCCAGCTCCCGGAGGGTGGTCTTCCCTGCCAGATTAAAAACCTCCCCTTGGCATTTTTTGACCAATATCCTCGCTCTCTCTTTTTCTTCCGGGGAACCGGTGATCACCGTGGCCATCTGATATTCATCCCACAACCAGTCAATGATCCTTGGCCATCTCTCAAGGCTCCATTCCTTGTAACTCCATCGCGAAAAGGGGTTAAGGGTAATCCATTTTTCAAGATCAGTAATTTTCTCTTGCTGGAGAATCCTCTGCACCCGCATGTTAACTTCCTTTGAAACCTGTAATCGGGGAGTGGTATCGCGCGATTCGATCCCTAATCCCCGTACAATTCGTAATGATTGTTCCGCAGCCCCCCGGACTTTTTTGTCCAAGTAAGGTGGATCGATTAAATGGGTAAATACTCGATTTCGCCAGAAGGGAACGCCTCCACGGTAAAGCAAGGAAACCCTTATGGGGGCTCCTGTGAGGTAGGCAATGATGGCGCCCCGGTCGCCGGCCCGTAGATCAATAACCAGAGAAAAGCCTTCCCGCCTCAAGGCCTTTAGGAATCTGATCTGTTCTCTTCCTTTGCGCAGGAGACCTCCCTTATAGCCCCGAACTTCAAACACTTTATCCAGAGAAGGGTCTCCCTCTAATAAGGCTCCGCATCCTTCCCTTACCAGAATCGATAATTGGGCATCTGGATAGGCACCCTTAACCGCCCATAAAGTTGGGGTTGTCCAGACGACATCGCCAATATCCCCCAGTTGAATAATGAGGATTTTTTTTATATTGCGCAGCCGCATAGCGAATGGGTTTCCAACGGAAACGATTTATGTTTTTCCCTCTTCCAATGGAGTTGCTTCGTCGATCAACATGATCGGGATGTCATCTTCGATACGGTAAATCAACTTGCAATGGTGGCAGACCAACTGATTCTGCGCCTCCCGGTATTCCAACTCGCCCGTGCAACCGGGGTCGCGAACGCACTTCGGGCAAGCGATAATTTCCAATAAGTCTTTGCTCAAAGCCATAAAATCCTCCTAATGCGGATTGCGGATTGCGGAATTCGGATTTAATTCTTGGATTATTTTATTCCGCATTCGGCAATCCGCATTCCACAATTTCTTTTCTACTGCCTCAAGGACTTCCTCCACCGATAGGGATTTCATACATTCCATCGTTGGGCATTTTTTCTTAAAACAGGGACTGCAGGCCAAAGGTTTGCGCAGGATCACATGATTGTTCCCGTAAGGGCCGGTTCTCCAGGGTGCCGTGGGCCCAAAGAGGGCGATAAGGGGAGCTTGCACGGCTGCGGCTAAGTGCATGGGTCCGGTGTCTGGGGTCAGGACAAGGTCGGCAAGGGAGAAGAGCCCGGCCAATTCTTTCAGGCCAGTTTTTCCTACGAGATTCACCACCCTCTGGTGGTTTTGGATCTGGCCCAAGATCGATTGTACCGCTTCACGGTCATCCGGGCTTCCGGTAAAAACCAAAGAAGCTCCTTTGCCGACAAGGTTATCGGCCAGTTGGGCAAAATTCTCCAAAGGCCATTGCTTGGTCGGCCATTTGGCCACGGGGTGGATAACCACCAGTGGAGAGGAAGTAAGACCATGCTGGCGGAGCACTTTCTCAACTTTATTTTGCGCCTCTGCTGGTAACGAGAATTTTAAATCTGGTTCATTTACGAAAACTCCGACCTGGGCGATCAAATCTAAATAACGCTCCAGGGCATGCCGATCAATCGGAAGTGGCTTATATCTTTCGTTGGTGAAAAGATAATTCCCTTCATCGGCGATTCCGGGAAAAGGTTTAAAGCCTATCTTCCTGCGCCCTCGACTTAAAGCCACCATGATGCCGCTCTTGAAAATTCCGTGGTTATCAATGACCCAGTCATATTGCACGCTTCTTAATTCCCGAATAAATTTTTTTATCTCGCTGAGGGTAGTCCAGAAATGACCTTTCCGGAAAAGCCGCTTTTGCCACGATTTGCGGTGGCTAACAATCACCCGGTTCAACACTGGGTTCTCGAGGAGAAGGTCCGAAGCATCTTCTTCAACGAGCCAGTCAATTTGGGCCTGGGGATATTGATTCTTCAAGGCTTCAACCATGGGAAGAGTTTGGATCACATCCCCAATGGCACTGAGTTTAATGATCAAAATTTTCCGGGGGGGGTGGTTTTTACGCACACTCATTGCTTTCCCGCATTGGAGACAATCCAGTTAACGGCTTCGAAGAGGTCGCTGGCAATAAAAGAAGGCGGCCTGGCCCAATTTTCTTTCTGCGCCAAAGCCTGGCTGCCGTGCCCCGTTAGAAGTAATATCCCTTGCGCACCCACACCTTGCGCGCATTCCACGTCGGAAAAATGGTCCCCGATCATATAAGAAGCCGACAGATCGAGGCCCAGATCTTGGGCTGCCTGCAGGAGAAGACCCGAAGCCGGTTTGCGGCAATTGCAGACCTGCACATAAGGCGCATTTCCATCGCTGGGATGATGGGGACAAAAATAGATCCCGTCAAGATGTGCCCCTTCTTCTCGCAACTGGCGGCTTAACTCAGCGTGTAATTCTTCCAAAAGCTCTTCGGGGAAAAAACCTCTAGCTACGCCGGACTGGTTAGTCACCCCTACGACTTTAAACCCCCGATCGTTAAGCAATTTTATAGCCGCAGCCGAGCGGGGGATAAGGCGCAGCCGCTCAATTGAATCAATGTAACCCACCTCTTCGCATATCGTCCCGTCCCGATCAAGAAAAACAGCGATATGCCCCTTGGAAGCTGGGAGTTGCGGGTTGCGAGTTATGGGTTGCGGGTTCATAGTTTCGAGTCCCAAATTGCTTTTACTTCTTCATAAACCTCATCTACGGAGATAAGTTCCATACAGCGCCTTTGATCAGGACATTCGGCTTTCAAACATGGGGCACAGGGGATGGGCTTGCCGATCACCCGACATAACTCCCCTCTGGGCCCCGTTCTCTGAGGATCCGTGGATCCAAAAAGGGCAATTAAAGGAACCCCCAGGGCAGCAGCGACATGCATCAGGCCTGAGTCGTTAGTAATAAGAAGACGGCAACGGGCAATCAAAGCCATGGCCTGCGCCAGGGTGGTTATGCCCGTTAGATCCATGAGCGGTATCCGGGCATTCTGGCGGACCTGAAGGGCCACTTTTTTATCTCCATGGCTTCCAAAGATTAGAATTCGGGCTCCCAAGTTTTTCCCAATTTGCTCCACCAGTTTTCCATATCTTTCCGGAAACCATTGTTTGGCAGACCCATAGGTCGCCCCTGGACTGATTCCGACGATTTCTTCCGTTTCTCTTACACCCAAAGATTTTAGCATCCGCAATGCTTCTTCCTGTTGTTCCTGGGACACTTCTAAATAAGGAGTACGCCTGACAGAAAGAAAACCCAGTGATTCTACCATCTCTAAATAATAATCGACTTGGTGACCCTTTTTAATTTTTTGATTGCAAGCCACTGGGTGGGTGAGCAAAAGGCTCCGCCCGTCTGTATTATACCCAGCTCTTCGAGGAATCCTGGCCAGATAGGAAATTAAAGCTGCTTCAAAGGCATTCTGCAGCAGAAGGGCCAATTCGAAACCTTCTTCTTTTAGTTTTTGGGCCAGACGCCATTTCCCCTGAATCCCTTGATGGATTCCAGGACTTTGGTAGAGAATTACCCGATCGACAATAGGGCTGTTGTGAAATATTTCCGCCACCCAAGGTTTAGTTAGGATGGCAATGTCCGCCTGGGGAAAACTCAGCCGCGTTGAAGTAATGGCGGGGAGACTCATCACCGCATCTCCCACCCAATTGGCTGAGCGGATCAAGATTTTTTTAACATCCTTAAAGAGGGCCTTCTCTTCACCCTTCATAACCGAACGATCCTTTTCGCCTTTTGGACTGCCAGGGGCGGGTCTTCCATCTTTGGTGCAACCATAACCAGTGATCGGGATGATCGCGCACATACCGCTCGATGATGTGGGTAAAAAGTTCTGTATTTTTTTCCACGTCCTGATCTTTATCCTCGGTTTGAATTAATGGAACTTCCGGTTCGAACACAACCCGGTAACTCCCATCGGCCTGTCGGATATTGAAAGTGGGGACCACGGGTGCCCCGGTCTTTAACGCCAACAAAGCCATCCCTATGTTTGTACAGGCCAGTTCGCCGAAAAAGTTGACAAAAACCCCTTCTTGCCAGGCCATGTTTTGGTCAAGAAGAATCCCTATGATTTCTCCGTTTTTTAGAAGGTGCAAGAGGCGCCCCAGGGACTTTTGTTTGGGGATTGTTTGATTGCCAGTGCAGGTACGTAACCATTGCACCACCCCGTCCAAGAATTGGCTGTCCAAAGGACGAACAACCACATTGCAGCGTTGGCGAATCACAAGAGGTATGCTTAAGGCCATCCATTCCCAATTGCCGAAGTGGGCCGTAAACAAAAGAACTCCTCTCCCCTTGGTATACGCCCGGTAAAAATTTTCTAAACCTTCGACCGCAATATGCTGACCAATATTCTGTTCGTTTAACTTCGGAATGTAGGAAAATTCGGCCAGAACTCTCCCTAGATTCTGAAAGACCGACCGGGCAATCTGCTCTCGTTCCTTAAAATCTTTATCCTTGAAAGCCAGGGCTAAGTTTCTTAAGGTGATCCTGCGATGCCGCCCGTCGAGAACATATAACAACCGGCCCAATCTTTCCAGGAACCAAACCCTCGATTGGAGCGGGATAAGGTTAATGGCCGGCAGTAGAAATTTTTGGACAAGGGATTGGCCTATTTTTTCCATTAAAAATCCGTTCACCTAGCAAGGCTCAGCCTCGAAAACAGGAATTCTTCAAAGCGGGGTAAATCGTTGCCCAAGAAAACATGTTGGATGGAAACTCCCCACAAAGGAATGATCCCTTGCTCCAGACCTTGGCACCGCACCAGATCTTTTTCGGTTGTTACCAGTGCATCAACCCTTAAATTCTTTGCTTTTTGATAAAGCTTTTCCCATTCTTTAGGACGGTACTGATGATGATCGGGGAAAATGGCGAACTCGGCGATTTGGGCGTTTAAATTAAGAAGAGTTTGTTGAAATGAAATGGGTTTGGCAATGCCGGAGAAAGCCAAAACCTTCTTCCCGTTCAGGTATTCCGGTGGGAAGGATGTTTCTTTTTCCAACATCCGAATTTCACCTGGTGAATATTCAACTTGAAAAATGGGAATTTCCTCAGGAACTTTGGCTAATTTTTGCTTTAATATTTTAAAGTTATCATATTGACCGGCCTTTGTCAAAATGATGGCGTCAGCCCTACGAAGCTGACTTGGGGATTCCCTGAGTATACCCCGAGGGAACAGGTGCCCATTACCGAACGGAGAAGAGGAATCGATCAAAAGAAGGTTCAAATCCCTTTTTAAAGGGAGGTGTTGAAACCCATCGTCCAGAATCAGGATTTCGCTTTGAAAATGCTCGATAGCATATTGGCCAGATCGCCATCTATTTTGGCCAACGATTACCGGAATCCCATTCAATTTTTCGGCCAGCAAGTAAGGTTCGTCTCCAGCCTGGGATGCCTCCATGAAAGTATGCTTCCCATCGGAAACCAACCGAAAAGGTTCAGGGAAATTCCCTTTATACCCCCGGCTCAGGATAGCGACTCGAAAGTCTTTTGCCCTGAGCATCTCCGCGATTAAAATAACAAAAGGTGTCTTACCAGTACCTCCCAAGGTAATGTTTCCCACACTTACCACTTTGCCAGGAAGAGAACGGGTGGGGAAAACCTTCCGATCATAAAGATATATTCGTAGAGAATTGCCCCACCCATAAAAAAAAGAAAGTATGCCAAGAGGAGCAAGAATTATTTTCCTGAGCAAACTTTCTTTTTGGGTGTAAATCAAATTGTTAAGTAACTTATTAAAATATAGCATTTAACTTTTTATAATTTTTAATATTTTTTATTACCTCCATTCGAACAATTGGCAAAGAAAGCAATAAAACTCCTTAGGCTTTTACAGCCAATCTTAGCCCGGGCTCGAACTCTCTAAGATAGAGCGGATACTTTTTCGCCATTCTCCGCCCTATTAATTCTTTCCAAATCACTATCGATGAATTGAAGCAAATAGAGTTTTCTATATTCCCCATCTCGCTCTAAAAGCTCTTCGTGGGTTCCCTCTTCAACAATGACACCGTTGACAATTACTATGATACGATTCGCTTTCCTGATTGTCGAGAGACGATGGGCAATCACCAGCGTGGTACGCCCCTGCATCAGGTATTCCAGAGCTTTCTGGACCTCAATTTCGGACTCGGAGTCCAAAGAGGAAGTTGCCTCATCCAATATTAGAATCGGAGCATTTTTAAGAAGAGCCCGAGCAATACTGACGCGTTGGCGTTCTCCACCGGAAAGCTTCGCCCCTTGTTCTCCGATTACGGTATCATATCCCTGGGGCAAATTTTGGATGAAATTATGGGCATAGGCGGCTTCGGCAGCTTTGACAATCTTCTCAAAGGGCTGGCCGATGTTTCCGTAGGCAATATTGTTCTTCACTGTGTCATTGAAAAGAATGGTTTGCTGGGTGACGATACCGATCATTCCTCTTAGGGATTCTACGGTAAAATCACGAATATCTACATCATCAATGAGAACTTTTCCGGAAGTAACGTCGTAGAATCTGGGTAAAAGGTTAAGAAGGGTGGTTTTCCCTCCGCCGCTGGCCCCGACAAAAGCCACCACTTCCCCTGTTTTCACCTTGATGTTGATATTCTTTAATACCCAATCTTCTTCATACTTGAACGACAGATCCCGGTACTCAATCCCCTTCGAGATGTTGGTGAGTGCTCTCGCTCCTGGTCGGTTGCGGATTTCCGGGACGGTGTCCAGAATCTCGAAAATGCGGGAGGCCGCCGCTAACCCCTGTTGCACTGTGTTGTTTACGTTACTCAATCGCTTCACCGGCTCATAGAGCATCAGCAGGGCTGTTAGAAATGAAAAAAAAGTCCCGGGAGTGGCATCTCCTCTAATGACATTGTAACCGCCGTAGAAAACGATAAAGGCGATGCCCAAGCCGCCGAGCACCTCCATCAGAGGATGGGAAATGGCCCGCACCCGAACAGACTTCATTGAAATTCCGAAGAGTTTGCGGTTCTCCCGGGCGAATCGGGCTCGTTCATAATCTTCCATATTGAAAGCTTTTACGATCCGGCTTCCGGCAATCGTCTCCAAAAGGATGGAAGATATGTCCCCCATGGTGGTCTGGCTGCGAGTGCTATAAGACCTAAGCTTCCTTCCAAATTTAACGATCGGATAAATAGCCAGCGGGAAGACAACCATGGCCACAAATGCCAACTTCCAGTCCCGATAGAATATAACCGAAACCAGGCCGACAATGGTGAAAACGTCTTTCAACAGTCCGGTAACGGCATCGGTTACGGCTCCCTGGACCAGATTTACATCGTTGGTGATGCGGGACATCAGAATTCCGGTGGGATTCCGGGTGAAGAAAGAAAGAGAAAGCGACTGGATATGGTTGTAAATTTTCTCCCTCAGGTCGGCAATGATCCGCTGCCCCACGTAGGACATAAGGTAAGACTGCCCATAATCAACCAGACCTTTCAGGATGAAGATCCCGATAATGGCCAAGGGAATGAGCTTTAACATAACCAGGTCTTTTTTGAAAAAAACATCGTCCAGGACCGGTTTAACCAGAAAGGCTGAGGCTGCCGTGGCCGCGGAAAAAAAAAGCATGCAAAGCATGGCTCCGCCCAAGCGATGCCAGTAAGGGGTAACGAAATGCAAAAGTCGGCGATAGAGGTCCATGTTCAATACAGGTAATAGGTTATAGGTAATGGGTTATAGGCAATTTAAAATTATGCTGACAGCTAATTGCTTTTTTCCATTATATTCAGGGCCATCTTGGCGACTCGTTCGGCTGCCCCTGGAGTGCCCAGTTTCGCTCTGACCTCGGCTAGTCCTTGCAGTATCTCCTGCCGGTAGGATTCATCCTCTAAGATTTTCAGCGCCTCAGCAGCGATGCGCTCTCCTTGGGCCGCTTCCTGAAGAAGCTCTGGTACCACTCTTTTTCCAGCAACAATATTTACCAGGCCAATCCAATTCACTTTGACCAGCGATTTCCCTATCCAATAACTCAGGGAAGACACGTGGTAAAGGATAACCATGGGCTTGTCGAGGATAGCGGTTTCCAGCGTGGCAGTTCCAGAGGCCACAATGACCAAGTCGGCAGCCTTGATAACCTGGTAGGTTTGCCCCTGGACAATGGTGACGGAAACATCTGAAGACTTTAAAAACTCCGTAACTTCCTTTACGTTTAAGGAGGGGGCAGCGGCCAGAATAAACCTGGCTCCTGGTTTTTTTTCCCTTATGATCTCGGCGGCCCGTTTCATGCTGGGCAGTAAGGAGTTAACCTCTTTTGCCCGGCTTCCAGGAAGCAGGGCGATGAGCGGGGCTCCTTTCCATTCCTCCACATGGGGGAAAGCAATTTCCTGCTGATGCAAACCCACTAAATCCAATAAAGGATGACCGACGAATTCCACATCCAAGCCAACCTTACGGAAAATGGGTACCTCAAACGGCAAGATCACAGCCATTTTATCAACCCGCTCGGCGATTTTCTTCACCCGACCAGAACGCCAAGCCCAAACCTGGGGGCTGATGTAATAAAGAACGGGCACCCCCATCCCTTTGGCCACCCGGGCCAAGAGTAGATTGAAATCAGGAAAATCGATTAAAATTAAAAGAGCAAGGTGATTGGTTTTGATAAATTGCTTTAATTGCCAATAGGCTCTGACTAAATTACCGATTTTCCCAAAAACCTCGGTAATGCCCACTACGGCCAGCCGGGAGGAGTCGATGATCAATTCGGCGCCGGCTTGGCGCATGTTTCCGCCCCCCACCCCATAAACCTGAACATCTGAGCTCAATTGTAAAAGGGCCTTTACCACACCGGACCCGTGCAGGTCTCCGGAGGCCTCCCCTGCTATGATCAGAATTTTTTTCTTTTCTGGAATCAAGAGCCCCTCTCCTTCGTTCGGTAATTTTTACCAAGAGGCGTCCGGAAGGTTTCCTCTCATCTCGTAAAAAGAAGTAATCGAAGGGATCTTTTCCATATTCGTTTGGATTTGCCTGTTGATTTCGATGGCCAAGGCCAGAGCATTTTTGCCGTCCTCGCCGGTTACCATGGGGGTGGTCCGCTGTAAGCAGGATTTGATAAAAGAGCATAACTCCAGCTGCAGGGCATCTCCTGGTTCTATTTCAACCATCTCCAAAGAAATTCGGGATTTCTGATCCCCCTGACTGGGGAGACGGTGGTACATGGCTACTTTCTTCGTGACGTAATCTACGGTTACACAGGTGTCCGGCTGAAAAAAACGGATGCGCCGCTGATCTTCGAGGGAAATCCGGCTGGCAGTGATATTGGCCACACACCCGCTCGCAAATTGGACCCGGACACTGGCAATGTCCACCTTATCCGTGAGAACGGGTACGCCGAC
>JAURYC010000108.1 GCA_030654105.1 Deltaproteobacteria bacterium | reverse complement strand
GCGTTAAACGGTAGCTTTAGAAAAAACGGAAATACTGAAATTCTTTTGAAGCAAGCATTAATGGGGGCTGAATCGGAGGGAGCTGAAGTGGAAATCCTCAGGCTTACCGATTACAAAATCGAGCCATGCCGGGGATGTGGGCTTTGTCTATTCAGAGAAAATGTGTGCCAGGTACAAGACGATGATGTCAGTTTTATTTTTTCGAAAGTGGATGGGTGCGATGGGATGATTTTGGGTACTCCGTGTTATTTCCTGGAATTGACCGCAGTGGTCAAGCAACTGATTGACCGATGCTGGATTCTGGGCCATAAAATTGGAAAAATCAAGAAGCCGGCGACGGTCATCATCCCCTATGCTACGCGCGGGTGGATTCCCTATGTTTCAGTGCAATCCAATATCCTGCTGAACCTTATGGGGCTGACGAAAATTAATGAGATCACCGTTTGTACCCAGGGGATATCCGAGGTGGTCTTAGACCAGGATGCGATGGATTTGGCCTATGGCTTGGGTAAAGAAATAGCGGTCGCCATAAGGGAAAAAGATTTTATCTATAAGGGTGAGGCTGGTATCTGCCCTTCCTGTCATGATTGGCTGGTGCGGATATTAAAAGATAATGAGACCGTCGAATGTCCTACGTGCGGGGTGCGGGGAAAACTGAGTATCATCAATGGAAAAATTAGCGTCCAATTTGAAGAAAAGGCGTGGACAGACAGCCGGTTTAGGCCGGATGTGGGTTATAATCACTTTACCTATCATATTGCGCCGTCCAAAGACTATTTCCTGAGAACCAAAGAGGAGAGGAAAATTAAAACTCAGAAATATAAAGAATATTTAACGAAGTAAGGAGATTAGGTCATGACCAAATATTTTGTAAAATTGCGATACTATCCAGGGGATCCTTGGGAAGAAATAAATGAAAATGATTTGAAAACCTTCGAAAAAGAGTACGGGGTAAATATCGCTTATGAGAAGATCGAGAATAGAGAAATGAAAGATGGCCTGCGTATGGAGAAAACCCTCGATAAGCGTATAGAAGATATCTCTCAGGAAGTCATTACGCTATCTGCGGAAAAGGAGGATAACTTTTCAAACTGTATTATAGCTCTATATAAAAAATACAGATGCCCACGCACTCCTTATAGTCTACTGGGTAGCAATGATGCCGGCCAGAAAATTGCAAAAAAATTAATGGATATACATGGCGGGTGGTGATTTTTAAAGTTAGGGAGGTGTGCTTATGCCCAAGACAAATGCAATCATGGATTTTGCGAAAGAGAATGGTGCCGATCTTGTCGGCATAGCGCCCGTGAATCGCTTTGAGGGGGCCCCCCAAGGCCATAAACCGGAAGACCTCTTACCTGGAGCCAGAAGCGTTGTAGCCATGGCCAAAAGAATTCCTCTGGCCATCGTCAAAAAAATTCCAGGCCCATATTATGAAAAATTCGGGTATCACGACCTAAACGCCCATTTGCGTGAACTGTCCTACAAGGTCGCCGTCTTCCTCGAGGACCAAGGATATGAGGCATTGCCCCTCGACCCATCCATAGCGGATCAAGCACGGGAGGTGGAGATCCTTCAGGAGGAGCCGGAGCCCAAGGTGAGGATCCTGGGTGACTTCTCCCATCGGCACGCCATAGTTGCAGCAGGGTTAGGAGAAATCGGAGCTAGCTGCATGGTTGTAGTTCCCAAGTTCGGGCCCAGGATCAGACCCGTTTCGGTGATTACCACCGCCCCATTAGAACCTAACCCCAAACCCGCAGGAGAGAACCTATTCAAGATTTGCCAACCCGAAG
>JAURYC010000107.1 GCA_030654105.1 Deltaproteobacteria bacterium | reverse complement strand
AAAGCCTATAGCTACATTCGTCAGTATTACTAAGCGCGCCGCTGTTGGATGGCAGGAGGTGATGGAAACGTTGTTTTCTGAAGCCCATCGACAAAGCCCTGTATAGCGGGGTGAGCAACTATCCGGGTCGTAACGAAAGTGAACGTAGATGTAGCCTCGTAATTGTCGAGACCCGCTTTCGAGGGGGACGGCCTTAAATAATTCAGTTGACATGAAAGAAGATCGCAAGATAAGGAAGGGACTGTGCGGAGATCAGCCGGCCTTAACGCTCCCGGGAATTGGGGAATTCCCTGGCTGCTCTGGCCAACCGTTTAGAAATGAGCCCGGCTGGGGTTGGCTATGCCGCACAAAGGGGAGAGGCCATCGCTCATGAGAATGGTTATCAGCTTACCCAATGAGATATTTAATTATTTAAGGGCGCCCCCCTTTACCCACGCTGAACCACCTTTCATGATCACATCAAGGCCTACGGACGAAATTGCGAGGCTGCTGATCCATCCCTTTCAAAATCCCTGCGGAGCTGGACAAGGAATTAGGACCGTGAAGGCAACATAGACCCCTCCTGGCCATGGCCTTTGTCATTTTTATCATTGCCTTGGTCAACAGGGCTCCGCGCAAGTTTCCAGTTACTTAAGGATTGCAAGATGCAAATTTACACCTTTCAGGGGGGCTGTCAATTATGGACTTCAGGATGTGAACTTCAGGATAAAGGTGGGGGAGTGAATTACCCCTCAGCAAGCTGGGGGGTAATTCACTATTGGCAACAGCTTAAACTACCCCCCCTTCTTTTAAAGGACGATTTTCTAAAATTCTTTCCGGGCAGAAGCAACTTAAATCAAGAATCGGCGGGCGTTTGAGGATCAGTTCGGCGAGGTACCGGCCTGCTGCTGGAGATTGCTGAAGACCATGGCCGGAAAAGCCATTGATCAGATAGAGACCGTTTAACCCGGGCCAAAGGCCCAAGATGGCGTTACTGTCCAAAGAGTTCTGGACATAAAGTCCGGCCCAGCCTCTGACGAGCTTGAGGGTATTGAA
The DNA here is from genome assembly GCA_030654105.1 of Deltaproteobacteria bacterium. Taxonomy (NCBI): domain Bacteria; kingdom Pseudomonadati; phylum Myxococcota; class Myxococcia; species Deltaproteobacteria bacterium. The sequence continues at coordinate 3,530 of JAURYC010000107.1, read as the reverse complement.
AGTCGGGACGATTTTGGCCAGATCAGGCCAAAGGAACTCCTGAAAACGCCGCCAATCCCAATTGAAATCAAATCCCACCTTGTCGTCTTCCAGGGATCGGCCAACGAGTATCAAAATCGGCTATAAACCGGACGCCCAGCGAAACAGCCTTGGACCGGTAGGCCATCAATAAGGCGTAAGGATCCAGATATCCGTCCCGAAGGCCGAAAGTGCCACCCACAAAATCATTGACCTCGACCAGAGGAAATTCCTTTTTGATCCGATCAGGAGACCACCAGTCCACTTTGCATCCCAACTGTTTCTGGAGGACCAGAGATTCTTCGGCCGCGCGTGCATCCCCGCCTGGCCTGGAAAATGTAATATCATTCCTTTCTTTTTTTAACAAGTGTTTTTGAAATCTAGAGCTGGGAGTTTTCGGAAGAGGTTCCTCGTATTTCAGATTTCCGGGAGTTTTGAAACAGGTCAGCGTTCTTGAAACTATCTTGCGCCCAAGGCTGGCTTCTCCAAATGATTTAGACCTTAATTTTTGAGAGATTTCTTTTCGTAGGCTTGACACTCCCCAGAACCTATGAAATAGTGAATTCATAAATTTTTTGAAGAGAGTGGGGGAAAGATGAAAAAGTTAGTAGGGGTGGCTATTGGTGTTGGGCTCCTTATTGTAATCGGTGTGGGTTCCTGGATATGCCTGGTTAAATTTGAGCAGGAAAAACCAACCATAAAGATTACTCCCGACTCACGTTATCTAGGCCAGAAAATAACTGTTAGAGTTGAAGACCAAAAAAGCGGTGTAGCGGAAGTACGCGTAGAAGCAGTCCAGAAAGGGAAAACGGTAATCCTTCTGACGGAGAAGTTTTCCAAAGGAACCCAAAACGTAGAAAAAACTTTGGCCATGCGCCCTTTGCCCCAAGGACTAAAAGACGGAGAAACCCAAATTAAAATCTTTGCCCGGGATCATTCCTGGAACAAAGGAAATCCAGTGTCCCTGGAAAAGAAGGTAGTCATCGACACCCATCCGCCCCAAATAACCGTTTTAGGTGCCTTGCACTACATCAATAAAGGGGGTACGGCGTTGGTTACCTATCAGACATCTGAAGAAACGCCAGTTTCGGGAGTTCAAACAGGAGAATTCTTTTTTCCCGGCTATCCCACGGAAAAAAACCAATATTTGACTTATTTCACCTTAGGCCATATTTCCCCCAAGGAAATTTCTGTATTGGCTGTGGCCGAGGATCATGCCGGAAACCGGGCGAAGACAGGCTTCCGCCTCATCCTGAAATCTAAAGCCTTCAAGAAAGACAAAATTCAAATCACTGAAGGCTTCCTAAAAAACGTTATGCCTTATTTTACGGAGCGAGACTCAAGTCTTCAAGGTACGCCGCAGGAAATTTTTCTCATTGTGAATCGCAAGCAACGGGAGACGGATCATGGAGAAATCAAAAAAATTTGCCAGCAGACGGGAACTCAACCGTTATGGTCCGGGCCTTTTCTCAGGCTTCCCAATTCCAAACCTATGGCCTCCTTTGCTGAAGAGCGAACCTACTGGTATAACGGCAAGGAAATTGATCGCCAGGTTCACCTGGGGGTTGACCTTGCCTCACTGGCTCAGAGCCCAATACCGGCAGCCAATTCAGGAAGAGTAGTATTTGCCGGACCTCTGGGTATTTATGGAAATACGGTATTGATGGACCACGGCTGCGGCCTGTTCAGCATGTATTCCCATTTAAGCCGCATCGAGACCGAGGTTAAAAAGGAAGTGAAAAAAGGGGAAACTCTGGGACGAACCGGCACTACAGGACTGGCCGGCGGTGATCATCTGCATTTCAGCGTGTTGGTCAATGGAGTTTTTGTTAACCCCATCGAATGGTGGGATGAGCATTGGATTAAGGATAACATCGATAAGAAGATGAAGCTCTGAAACTCTCGAATCTCCTTAAATCCAAGCCAGAAGGTGGTGCCGAATCCTATGCCCGGTATTCCCAGAGCGCAGACCGATCAATCCCAGAGCCGGGTAGGCTGCATTCTTATTGCGGCCAAGGTCTACAGGCCAAGGAGGTATAGAAGATGAAAACAATCGTAATTGAAAAACCCGGCTCCTTCAAAATCGAAGAATTGCCCTATCCCAGTCCCGGTGAGGGAGAGGTCACCCTCGATGTGAGGGCTTGTTGTGTCTGCGGTACAGATATCCATCTTCTCGATGGGGAATTCAAAGGAGCGGGCTATCCTTTGATCCCAGGCCATGAATTTTCCGGGGTGGTAAGGGAAGTCGGCGCCAAGGTGACCCATGTTAAATCAGGAGACCGGGTTGCCGTTGAACCTTTCATTGCCTGCGGGTACTGCTTTTTTTGTAAAGCAGGGAAGACTAACCATTGTCTGAATGGAATGGTGATCGGTCATACCAAATCAACAGTAATGAAGCTCGATGGCGGGTTTTCAGAGCAGGTTGTTGTTCCAGTAAGAAATCTCATCCCTCTTGCTGATCAGGTCTCTTTCGAGGCCGGTTCTTTCATTGCCAACCTTGGGACGGTCGTTTACGCGATCCGGCGGGCTGGACTTCAGCCTGGGATGAATGTTCTGATTTTTGGGACAGGGGCCAATGGATTGATCATTGCAGAGCTTTCGAAAAAAACAGGGGCCTCGACCGTAGTCATCACTGGAAGAACGAAAAGTCGGCTCGAGGTGGCTTCAAGAATGGGAATCGATGCAACAGTTTTGGCCGATGACCATCAGGAAGAGACCCTCCATCGCATCGCCCCAAGGGGATTTGATGCGATCTTTGAAACCACGGGGGTAGTGCCCATTGTCGAACGAGCTTTTAAATTTGTTACTCCAGGGGGGAAAATAGTCCTTTACGGTATTGTGCCTCCTGACCAGAACGCCCGGGTGAACCCTTTTGACATCTGCAGAAAGGACCTTCAGGTAATTGGAAGCTTTTCTTCAGTCAACGCCTGCATCATCGCTCAGGAGCTGCTTGCGAGCGGGGTCATAAAAGTCGAGCATCTCATTTCTCACCGGTTTTCTCTGCCGGATTGGGGAAAAGCCGTCGCAACGGCCCGGGATCCTTCCCAATGCATGCGGGCCGTCGTTCTCATGTCTTAATTCGGTAAAATAGGAGGAAGTCGAAACGGTCCTTCTTTAGCCATAGACTCTTTCAAAAAGTTTTCATATTATTTTGATACCGTAACTTTTTGGAAAGTTTTGGTTTTGGAATGATAAGGGGAAAAATAACGAAGCCAGATTTTTTACGGATAATGTTTTAATTCCGGCGGTCGAATCCTTCCATCCATCATCCCCTGCACGAATGGCGCAACCTGCCGAACCGCTTCTTGAGTAAATAGCCTTCCTTTCTCCGCAGGTGCCTCCAGCGGGTCTTTCTCCACCTGATCGTGCAGGGCGTCATACCGAATATTCTCCGGAAACAAGGCCAGGGCCAGGGAGGTCTCGAACTCCCGCCGGGTCAACTTGGCCAACATGACTTCCTGATTGGGCATAATATTCTTTCCTGAAGACCATGATCCTTCAAGAGGCCGATC
>JAURYC010000106.1 GCA_030654105.1 Deltaproteobacteria bacterium | reverse complement strand
AAACTCCTGTATTCCCGCGCTTTTTGAATATCTTTATTTTTCTCGAGGGCGATTCGCCGGGCTTCTTCCAAAGTCAATATCTTGATTCCTTTTTCTTCGGCAAACGCCTTGGCCCCGGGAAAAAAACCAGTCCATCCCATTAGGCCAAGAGCTAAAATCAGGAGAAAGCCATTTTTTAATCTTTGCTGGATCACTCTTGGGCCTCCTTTTTCCCTTCCCAACGATGGCGGATCCATCCTCCAATATCGTCGAGCACGGTGTAAACGGCAGGAACAACCAGCAAGGTCAATAAGGTGGAGGTGATCAATCCGCCAATGACCGCCCGAGCCATTGGGGCCCGCATCTCTGCCCCCTGCCCAAGGGCGAGCGCCAGGGGCAGCATCCCGAAGATCATGGCCAGGGTGGTCATAAGGATGGGGCGCAGTCTCGTCCGGCCGGCGGTGATCAGAGCTTCCCTCCGGCTTATTCCCCTGGAACGCAGGGTTTTGGTGAAATCCACCAGGAGGATGGCGTTCTTGGTCACCAGGCCCATGAGCATAATAAGTCCGATGAGGGACATCATGTTGATGGTACCCCGGGTGAAAAAGAGCATACCCGCCATGCCCACGATTGACAGGGGAAGGGAGAACATGATGGCCAGGGGGTCGATGAATGATTCGAACTGCGCGGCCAGAATGAGGTATACGAAGATGACGGCCAAAACGAGGGCTTCCGCCATGTAGGCGAAGGATTCGGCCATGTCCTCGGCCTCACCGGAAAAGACAATTTGGTATCCCGGAGCCATGGTTAGATGTTTCGCCGCTTCCTGTACCCTTTTTACGGCCGTTCCCAGAGGGAGTCCATCGAGATTGGCCGTGATCACCACCTGGCGAGTCAAGTCCTGCCGGTTAATTTCCGACGGCGTTGTACTCATCCCATAATTAACCACGTTCCCCAGCGGGACCAGCGCGGGAAGGGTATTCGGCTTGGGCACGGCCAGCCGTAACCTTTCAACCTGGGTCGGGTCTTGCCGGAGGGCCAACGGTAACCTCACCCGCACGTTTACCGCGTCTCCATCCTCATCTTCGTAGGTAGTCACTGCCTGTCCTCCCACCAGAGCGCCTACAGTTCGGACGATGTCTCCGGTCATCACTCCGGCATCCACGGCCCGCTCCCGGTCAACGACCAAGCGGAATTCCGGGATATCCTGTTCCAGGGTTACTTCCAGATCGACGATTCCCCTAATTTTATAGATTTCTTCCTTCAACACCGCCGCGTATTTCTTCAGCAAGGCGATGTCTTCGCCGCGGACATTGATCACCAAGGGTTTCTGATTGTCCATTCTCCCCGCTTCCATGATGGTCGGAAGAATGCCGGGGATTTTCTCGATGCGTTGCCTCAGATCCCGCTGAATTTCTTCCTGTTTGCGCTTCCGCTCCTTCCGTTCTTTGAGTTTAGCAAACACCATGGCGTCGCGCACGGTTCCTGTATCTCCAGCTCCGATGGTGGCGTAGGTATGTTTCACCTCGGGGATCTCCTTCAGCGCCTCCTGGACCGCGGCCAACCGACTCTGGGTCTCTTCCATGGAGGCATCCGGCGCACTCTTGAAGTTCACCTGAAATTCACCCTGGTCGTAATTGGGGAAAAACTCCGTTTGCAGAACTCTAAAAGCACCAAGGCCGGCGAAGAAGGCTACCGTAGCCACAAAGAGGACGATCTTCCGGTGATCCAGGGCCCAGCCGATCACCTTCCGGTATCCATCCGCCGTCCGGTCGAACCAATGATTGAAGTGGTCGAGGATGCGGGCGAGAAAGTGCCGTTTCCCTTTGCGCTCGATATCCGGGTCCACCCAGCGCGAAGAGAGCATGGGGTCCAGGGTAAAAGAGACAAACAGCGAGACCAGGACGGCAAAAGCGACCGTAATCCCAAACTGGAAGAAAAACCGCCCCACGATTCCTTTCATATAGGCCACGGGAATGAACACAGCGATGACGGACATGGTCGTGGCCAGCACGGCCAGCCCGATTTCGCTCGTTCCTTCCCGCGCAGCCGTGAAGTGGTCCTCCCCGCGCTCGAGATGGCGCACGATGTTTTCCCGGACCACGATGGCGTCGTCGATAAGCATGCCGATGGCCAGAGAAAGGGCCATCAGGGTCAGCACGTTCAGGGTCATACCCAAGAAATACATGACCGTAAAGGAAGAGATAACCGAAATGGGCAGGGTCAGGCCGGTAATGACCGTGGACCGCCAGGAATTGAGGAAGCAGAAGACAATGAGGATGGTCAGGAGCCCGCCGAGAATCAAGGTCTCCTCCACATCCCGCACGGAGTCGCGGATCATGATGGAGGCGTCCCGGACCATTTCGATGGTGGTCCCGGGAGGAAGCTCTTTTTGTATAACCTCGATCTCCTTCTTCACCCGGTCGACCAAGCCTACGGTGTTAGCGCCTGACTGTTTTAAAATGTCCAGGCCGATAGCGGGGATACCGTTCACTAAGGCCAGCGACCGTTGTTCTTCGATGCCGTCCTTTATTTGCGCCACTTCAGCCAAGGGAATCGGACGCCCTCCCCGCTGGGCGATCACCATGGTTTTGAACTGTTCGACGGCATCGGGTTTTCCCGAAATTCGTAAGGGGTATTCTGTGCCCCCCCGATTCAGTCGACCGAGCGGGGTGTTGACGTTCTCCGACTGCAAACCGGCGATCACTTCATCCACTCCCATCCCCAGGGCTTCCAGGCGGAGCGGGTCGATATTAACGTTGACCTCCCGCTTCGAGGGGCCGACCAGGTCAACTTTTCCCACTCCGGAGATGTTCTCAAAGCGCCTTTTGACTTTCTTTTCCACCAGCGTTGTCAGGTCCCGTGGGGACAGTCTCTCCGACCGCACGGCCAAAGAGGCGATGGGGAAGGTGGCGAAATCGAGCTTCTGGATGATCGGCTCCTCGATCCCCTGGGGCATAGTCCCCCGGATTGCGCCCACCTTGGCCCTTACTTCCTGGGCGGCGTCATTGACCCTCACTTCCAGATGGAACATAAGCACCACATTGGAGACGCTCTCCCGGGAGGTGGACATGACGTGCTTGACGCCGGAGATGGAGTTGACCGCCTCCTCGATGCGCTTACTCACCTCTCGTTCCACGGTCTCCGGTGAGGACCCGGGAAACTTGGTTACCACAGAGACAACGGGGATCTCCACGTCGGGGAACATGTCGATGGCCAGCTTGCGGTAGGAGAAGATCCCCAGGGTAACCAGGACCAGCATCATTACCGTGGCGAATATCGGCCTTTTGATGGATAAATTCGAAAGAAACATTCTACTTCTCCCCGTTGACCCGCGTTACATTCACCTTATCCCCGTCTTTGACGTTGAACCCTCCCCGGGTAATTACCTGTTGCCCGGAAGCCAAACCAGAAATAATTTCCACCTGATCTCCTGAAATATTTCCGGTACGGACGGTCCGGCGGTGGGCAACGTTTTCATTCACCACGAAGATCTCGGCTTTTGTGGCGGCCACGTCCCAGGTAAGTAGGGCTATTCGGGGTATTTTGATGACTCCGGTCCGTTTTCCGGTCAAGATCTGGCCTTTCACGAAAAGGCCTCCTTTTAGCTGCTCGGGTGTGTTTTCAACCTCGGCCACCACCCTCACCGATCGATCCGATTCATTTACTGTCGGGTTGATGAACATGACTTTTCCAGTGAAGGTCTTCCCCGGAATTGCGTCCGTGGAAAAAGTAAGGGCTTGTCCCATGCGCACAGCTCCCATTTCCCCGGAAGGGACGGTTACCGTCAGCTCCAGAACCCGGTTATCGACAATCCGGAACATCGGTTTGGCCCCCATCTCTCCCACATAGTCCCCCACATTGACATTGCGCCAGGATATCACGCCTTTTCTCGGTGACCGGATGATAGCCTTGGAAAGCCGGGTCTGGGCATGCTCAACATCTTCCTCCGCCGCTTGGATTTGAGCTTTAGCAGCAGAGATCCGCACCGCAGCGGCCTCTCTTTCCGTGCGGGCGTCATCCAGGTTCTGCTGGGTGATAAGGCCTACTTCTTTCAGCTTGAGGGCCCGTTCGTACTCCCGGTTGGCCCGATTGGCGGCAACTTCCACCTGCATTAGATTTGCTTTGGCAATCTCCACCGCCGTCTGGGCTTTTTTCAGAACCAGTTCCCCTTCTCGAGTGTCCAGCCTGGCCAGGGGAGTTCCCTTTTCTACCTGGACCCATTCGGTGACGTACACCTCGGCTACGATGCCGGTGTATTCGGACTTGACCTCCGCTCCAAATTTGGAAGAGAGCGTTCCGATGACCTCAATTCCATCGGTAATATTGGCAGCGGTGACCTTCGTCACTTCCACCGCCACCGGCGGGCGTTGCCCGACTTTTTCATTTGGCTTCTTATCTTCTCCCGTTGCCGAGCAACCATAGATGCCCACCCAAAGAGCAAAAAGAGCTGCTTTTAGTATGAATCCCTTTTTCATTTTCTTGCTCCCTTTTCCGTTCCTTTCCTTGCCCCTATCCCCTGTAAAATTACCTTGAGAACCCGGGCCAGACCTTGGCGGCCCAAGCTCATTTCCGGATGCCCGAGATGCACTTCGATGGCCACGTTCAAAGCCCCCAGGATGGCCCAGGTCATATCTTCGGCGTTTCCCCTGCGGAATTCTCCTTGGCGGATTCCTTGCTCCACCAAGCGACGGATGGTTTGTTGGATTCTGAGATGGTAAGCCTCGAAGTCAAAAAAAGGTGCCCCCTGATGGGGTCCATAGTAAATAGCATACATCACCCTCACGCCTTGAATCTTCTCCAGGAAGAGAGAGAAGGCTTGATCGAAAAACCGCATCAGCTTTTTGGTCACGGTTCCTCGCTCCTCCAGAGTGGAGGCGAGAAGGCCGTCGGCTTTGGTGAAGGTTTCGCGCATCAATTCCAGGTAGATTCCTTCTTTGTTCTTGAAATAATAGTAGAGGACGGGCTTGCTCACCCCTGCCGCGGCCACGATTTCCCGGACAGTGGTGGCCGCATACCCCTTGCGGGTAAACAACTCCGCGGCGCCGACCAAAAGTTTCCGGCGGACGGACCTATCTACAGATAGTGCCTGCTCCCCCATTCTGGCCATTTCTTTCTCACCTCGATTCTACTTTTACTTACCTACCGGTAAGTATATAATAAAAGAGTTCATTGTCAAGAGAAATTTTTGGGGAGAAATTTGGCGAGCATTTGGGGGTGGGTAAAAAAGCGGGGGTTAAATTGGGGTCAAAATATTTTTACCCCAATCCAACCAAGGAATAGCTGCATCGCTTAAGCCATTCTTTCCTCCTTTTATAATCAGGAAGGATCGATTGAACCTTTTGCCAGAATTGAGAGGAATGGTGCGGATAAATGAGATGGCAGAGTTCATGAACGATGACATAATCTAAGACTGATAACGGAGCCATAATGATCTTCCAGTTAAACCGGATGCCTTCAGATTGGGAGCAGCTTCCCCAGCGCATCTTCTGGTGTTTGATTTCAATCGATTTCGGTGTTCTCCCTATCTGCCGCGAAAAGCAGGCAACGCGTGCTTGTATTTTTTCTTTGGCCCGCATCAAATACCAGTCCATAAGGGCCCGTTTTATTGTCTTTTCCGCCTCTCCGGAATCTAAGCTAAGATTGATCTCTACCTGAAACCTTTTATTTCTAAGTTCACATCTCCCTTCTTTTTCCGAGGTTGATTTGACCACTTTTAAGCGGTATTCCCTCCCCAAAAAAGGAAACGCCTCTCCGCTTACGAATTCCTTAACCGTTGCAGGCGGAATCTGGTTCTTAAGAAGTTCCTGCCTTTTAACAATCCAAGCAGCTCGCTTTTGAATCAATTTTTTAATTGTTTCTTCCCCTATCAATTCCGGAGATCGAACAACCACTCCTGCTGGGGAATTAACATAAATGGCTACCGTCTTTTCTCGGTTTCCTCTTATTATCTCAAAGGCTATCTTTTTATTTCCGTATTGGATGTTGTTCATCTTTAGACGTCTCTCAAATGGATCCGGGCCAGATTCAAAATCTCCCGGGTCAGTGGCTCTACCTGGTCTTCTTTACAGCCCTTCGCCCTTAAAAGTCTTTTGACTTCCCTGCGCATTTCTCTTTGAATGTCCTCCTTTTCCGTCCAGTCGATCACCCGCTTTTCTTTTATCGCCTGAGTGATCTTCTTCGTAA
>JAURYC010000105.1 GCA_030654105.1 Deltaproteobacteria bacterium | reverse complement strand
GCTGTTCCGTAAGTTATTTTTATTCTTTATGAATGGCTCAAAGATGTCAATCGGGCCATTTCCGGAATTTATGCCACATCTCAGGACTTGTCAAATGAAAATAAGCTCTGGACGAGGTCAGGTCTCAACAATCACCACTATACGCAAGCTTTCAGAAGATGATGAATAGGATGGTCAACCTTTCTGCCGTTTCATTTTCAAGATCAGGTTAACAGTCATTGACAAGATGACAATGAAAGTTATAAATTTCTTTTCTGCTGAATCAACAGAATCTATAGGAAAGGGGGCTTCATGAGCAAGGGAGTGAAAACCGATTTAGAGTTAACCATCCAAAATAGGCAGTTCACCATCGAATCGGGCGGCGACCTTTTTGGTGTTGCTTCTCCCGAACCCCTGGCCGCCGCGCCCCCGGGGTTCCGTCCCCAGGATATCTTGCCGGATTGCCGGGCAGTCATCGTAGTGGGGAAAAGACTCTCGGATGCCACCGTGGAAACCACTCCCAGCCGATTGTTTGATACGATGTATTTCGCCATCAACAGCTTTCTGGACCAACTGATTCTCAAGATCACGGACATCTTGGTCCGGGAAAAGTACAAGGCCATAGCCATCGGGCCCCACTCATTGGACGGCAAACGATTGATGGGAGACATTTCCCAAAAACACGCGGCGGTGGCCGCTGGCCTGGGAAGATTCGGGCTGCAATCCCTGGTGCTTACTCCCCAATTCGGCCCCAGACAACGTTGGGGGACAGTGATCACCGACGCGCCGTTGAAACCCAATCAACCCTTGAAGAAAGAACTCTGTAAGCCGGATCAATGCGAGTACGCTTGCATAAAAAGCTGTCCGGCGCGAGTGTTTTCAGAGCGCCGTAGGGAAGGAATCACGGATGCGCCTTTCCTTCCGGGAGGGTTGTGGTACTACTGGAATATCGATAAATCCGCCTGCAGTACCTACCGGGTGAATCAAAAAAAGGAGCTGGGCTGGGTTACAGAAGGAGGACATGCCTGTGCCATCTGTCTAAAGGTATGTCCGGTGGGACTCAAAAAATAATCGGAATTTTTCCGCGATGAACTTCAAGATTCTTATCCTGCTTATCGCCGGACATTTTGTCACCGATATCAATACCGGCGCCCTCCCGGCCTTTCTTCCTTTCATCAAGGACTCTCTTAGCCTCACTTACACCATGACCGCCTTGATTATTCTGATTTTTAATGTGACTTCGTCGGTCATCCAGCCTATCTTTGGATATTTTTCTGACCGCTGGTCTACCAGGTGGCTCCTTCCCGCCGGCCCCTTCATCGCCTCTCTGGGGCTGGGCCTCTTGGGGTTGGGCCCTTCTTATGCCTGGATTTTGTTCTTCGCGTCTTTGAGTGGAGTTGGACAGGCCAGCTACCATCCCGAAGGATTTAAGACCGTAAACTTTTTGAGCGGTCAGAAGAAAGCAACGGCAATATCCCTCTTTCATTTCGGAGGAAACCTCGGTTTCGCCGCAGGGCCGATTCTGGCGACTTTGTTCTTCACTCACTTTGGCTTAAAAGGCTCGCTTTGGTTTGTTCTTCCCGGAATCGCCATGTTGGCTGTTTTTCTTACCACAAAACGCTGGAGGATTAAGGTGAGCCCTCCGGCCCTGAACGCCAAATATTCATCGGATCCCGGTACTTCCCGGCGAAGGTTTCTTTCCATGGCCTTACTTTTACTGGTCGTAGTCCTCAGGTCGGCGACGCGCCTTAGCCTCTTGACTTTCGTTCCTTTTTATTTCATTAAAATTTTAAATCACGATCCTTTGGTCGCCGGGAAGTATCTTTCTGTCTTCTTGCTGTGCGGAACGGTCGGCGTCGTAACCGGGGGTCCTTTGGCCGACCGTTTCGGCTACAAACGGACTGTTCTCTTCAGCCTGGGGTTGACTTCGGTCTTCCTCTATCTCTTCTTTTTTACGACGGGCGTGATTTCTCTGATCTTTTTTGCTATCGCCGGTTTGTTCATCATTTCCTCCAACGCTGTAACCATGGCCATGGGCCAGAGTTTCATGCCTCATAATGTTGGTATGGCCTCTGGGTTAATCCTGGGACTGGCCATGGGAATTGGCGGGATTGTAACCACAGCCTTAGGTTGGGTAGCCGACAACTTTGGCCTACCTTTCACCCTCCAAATCTCCTTTATTCTGCCGCTCTTTGCCTTCCTGACTTTCTTATACCTCCCCTACCCTCCGCCAGATCAGCCTTCCACTTCCAGTCCATCCCCATAGCTTAAAACCTTGTCCCCTGAAGTCGACCCAAAATACTGACTCCGCGCTTTTACCAGAATAATTTGAAAAGGCGGATAGAAAAATTTAGAGAAAGCGTGCCTCCTAAAAAACATGGTTAAGACCCAAGATTAGCGAACCAGGTAGGGCATTCCCTCCCAATGCGGAATTCGGATTGCGGAATGCGGAATAAAGATCGTACAAGGAAAGTTCCGGCCTCTGAGGTCGGGTCAACGAACCAGGTAGGGCATCTTCACCTCGAGGGCTTTCACCGGGCATTCGATTTCGCACGGCAAACAATACCAACAGGTCTTATTCCACTCCGCCGCTCGCCCGCAACTCAGACAACGTTCTACTTCTCTCTTGGCAGCCTGCGGGGAGAGGACTTTTTCGGTTTCCTTATTCAATCTCCTTTGGGCCACAGGAACCCGCTCCAACTCTCTTCTCGGACCTCCTTTGGCTCGGGCCGAATCGACTTCGTATTCCTTGACATAAGGTCCGCTCCAGAATCCCCTACTCCAGCGCAGTCCATCGCCCCTGAGGAACCGGTCCACGGATATGGCTGCCTCCTGGCACGACCCCAACGCAATGTGATGCTTCTCATTCTCAACCTCCCCCTGGTAGGGTTATGGGCCAAAATGGTCGCGGTTCCTTATTACATCATGGGGCCGATGATCCTCCTCTTCAGCTTCATCGGGGCCTTCAGCGTGCGGAACAATTTCTTCGATGTCTGGACCGCCCTTTTCTTCGGGATCCTCGGTTACCTGATGGACAAAGTAAACGTCCCCACTACTCCCATGGTCCTCTCCCTGATCCTCATTCCCATGCTGGAAAGCGCTCTCCGCCAATCCCTGAGCATGGCCGCAGGGAGTCCGGTGTTATTGTTTACCCGGCCTCTGACCCTGATTTTTCTGATCGCCGGTGTTCTCATGACCATTTTTTCTCTCTACGCCCGTTATCGGAAACCGAAAATAAAAGAATATCTCCTGGGAGATAAGGAAGAGGCGAAGTAAAAGGAAGTATTCCAATATTCCAAATTCTAATCATTAAAAGGAGGTAAAGAAATGAAAAAGTCTCTCTGGCTGTTTTCTTTTTTCGTTCTGATTTTAGCCATTTTGCCCTGTCCCGCTCAATCCGCTCCGGCTTATCCCACCAAGCCTATCGAAATGATCATCGGCTTTGGCCCCGGAGGTGCCGCGGATGTTACCGCTCGCCTACCTCGGCCCAAAAGAATTTTGGGAATTCATGCAGGAAGAATACAAAAGATACCTGCCCCTGGCCATCAAGATGGGGATCCGAAAATGATCTAAAGACTTCTTTTGGGAAGCATATCCTTTTCATTATCACTTTCTGTACCTCATCTCCGGGGACGCCGAGCAGATTGTGGCGTCCCCGTAGCTGCCAAAAGCTATCCAGGGAGGCTCTTATTCCTACCGCTTTTTTATCCTTGACCATTCTCCTTTTTTTTTGCTAAGTTGAAACCTCATAAAACCATGAACCCTCAATAAAAGTTGCTTATCCCTATTCTGTTAAAAGGAGCATACGATGAAAAATGTTTCCTTATTCATACCCTGTACGGTTGATCTTTTCTTGCCCCATATCGGTGAAGCCACCGTAACCCTGCTACGCCGGTTGGGGATCAACCCTGTATATCACGAAGAGCAGACCTGCTGCGGCCAGCCGGCCATAAATGCCGGTTATCAAAAAGAGGCCCAAAAGGCGGCCAAGCATTTTATCAAGGTTTTCGGGGACGATGAACAAGTAGTTAGCCCCTCCGGATCCTGTGTCTGCACGGTGAAGTATCACTATCCAGAGCTTTTCGAGAATGAGCCGGAATGGCGCAGGCGGGCAGAGGAACTCGCCCCCCGGATGTTTGAACTTTCACAATACCTGGTGGACGTCCTGAATGTAGAAGATGTGGGGGCCTCCTTTGCAGGTAAGGTTACCTATCATGAGTCCTGCCACATCCTCCGTGGCCTTGGGGTTTCCGAACAACCTAAAAAACTCATCAAGGCTGTGCAAGGGACCCAGCTGGTTCCCCTGAATGCGGCCGAATCCTGCTGCGGATTTGGGGGCGAGTTTGCCAACAACTTTCCCGACATCTCCGAATCCATGGTAAAGGACAAGGTGGAAAATTATTTGTCCAGCGGCGCCGATCTTTTACTCCTCTGCGAACCTGGCTGCCTCTTGAATATCGGGGGATTCCTCAGCCGCAATCACCCCGGAAAAAAAGCGATGCACCTGGCCAACTTTCTGGCCCCCAACGGAAGGGAGGGACAATAATGGAAATTCAAACCGAACAATTTACCGCAGCGGTCAAAAGAGAACTGCAAAATGCCCGTTCCCGCGCCTTCCTGAAGGTAATGCCCCCCGTTCTGAATATGAAGCGGGATATCGGCCTCAGTACTTTTCCCAATATCGATGCCGCTCAAGCCTACGGGGCAGCCATCCGTCAGGAGGCGATGGCCCGGCTGCCGGAACTCCTGGAGGAATTCGAAAAGAACGCTCTGGCCAATGGAGCCAAAGTTTTTTGGGCTCGCGACGCCAAAGAAGCGAATGAAACCATCCTGCAGCTGGCCAAGGAACGGGGGGTCAAGTATGTAACCAAAGGGAAATCCATGGTCACTGAGGAAATGGGCCTCAACGAAATCTTGAGTAAAAACGGCATAGAACCCTGGGAAACTGACCTCGGGGAGTTCATCGCTCAGCAATTACATCGCCCTCCATTCCACATCGTGGGTCCGGCCATCAATGTCGCGGTGGAAGAGGTGTGCGACCTTTTTATGGCCAAAGCAAACATGAAGGAGCCGACATTAGACCCGGTCCAGTTGGGCTACGCGGCCCGGTTATTCCTCAGGGACAAATTTCATCATGTGCAGATGGGGATCACCGGAGTCAACATGGCTGTTGCCGAAACCGGAACGATTATCAACGTGGAAAATGAAGGGAATATCCGCCTCACCAAATCCTCCCCCAAAACCCAGGTATCGGTGATGAGCCTGGAAAAGGTGGTTCCCACCATGAAGGATGCCCTGCATATGATCAGGCTCCTGAGCCGGAATTGCACCGGCCAGAAACTCACCGCCTACGTATCGATGGACAGCGGCCCCAAGAAAAAAGACGAAATAGACGGGCCGGCAGAACTTTTTATTCTCATAATCGATAACGGCCGGACCAAGATTTATCAGGATCTGAAAGCC
The DNA here is from genome assembly GCA_030654105.1 of Deltaproteobacteria bacterium. NCBI lineage: Bacteria > Pseudomonadati > Myxococcota > Myxococcia > Deltaproteobacteria bacterium. The sequence continues at coordinate 15,409 of JAURYC010000105.1, read as the reverse complement.
CGGGATGCCCTGCGCTGTATCCGCTGCGCCGCCTGTTTGAACATCTGCCCGGTTTACGGACAGATCGGTGGATACGCTTATGGCTGGGCTTATTCCGGTCCCATGGGTCAGGTCCTAAACCCATTGCTCTTAGGATTGGACCGGACCCAGGACCTCTACCGGGCCACCACCCTTTGCGGGGCATGCAAAAGCGTGTGCCCCGTAGGGATTGACCATCCCAGCATGTTCCTTTATTACCGGTCCAAAGACGTGCTGGGTGACCCTTACTGGAAAGGGAAAAAGCGTCCCAGTTCAGAAAAGCGTTTTTTCAAAGCCTGGATTTCGGCGGTAACCCGGGCCTGGCTTTGGAACCTGGGAATCCGCATGGTTCGCCCCCTCATTAATAAAGATGCTCATGACGGGGTAATCAGCAAAATGAAGGGACCTTTCCAGGGGTGGTTCAGGACCAGAGACTTACCGGCCATGGCCGCAAAAACTTTCCATGATCGGTGGAAGGAAATTAAAAAGATATAGCCTTTTCCTTTAGCCTTAATTTTATATGGAGGAAGAAATGGAACACAGTGCCCGCGAAGAAATACTCCAAAAATTGAAAACCGCTCCGAAGCAATCCTTATCCCCGCGACCGGATTTACCTCCCTTGAGTGAACTCTCTATGACCCAAGAAGAAATGATCCATAGATTTACCGAGCGCCTCGTGGAGGAAACCGGGGTCGTCTATCGGGTGCAGAATAACCAGGGAGCCTTGGAAAAGCTGGCTGAAATCGCCCGAGCGGAAGGCCTGAAAAAGGTGATGGTCTCAACGGATGATGTGTTAGCCACGCTGGACCTGCCGGCATGGGGCAAAAGAAACGATGTGACCGTCATGACCCCCCACGATTTTCCGAATCGGGACTCCTTTCGGGATGCGGTTTTCAACGAAGCCCAAGCCGGAATCACCGGGGCCGATTTCGCCGTGGCCGAGTCAGGAACTCTGGGCCTCATTCATAACAAAGATCAGGCCCGGCTTGTGTCCCTGGCCCCGATTCTGCACATCGCCATCGTGCCAGTGGAGAGGATGAATCCAATCTATGAGCGAGTGGTGGATCAAGTATTCGGTAACCTCAAAACCCTGCCAAGCCAATTCTTATTTATCACCGGGCCAAGCATGACGGGCGATATTCAAGGTGTCCTCTTCAAAGGAATGCACGGGCCGAGGAAAGTGATCGTAATCCTGGTAGGATAACCAACAGCAAAGAGCAAAGAGCATAGAGTAAAAGAGTAAAAGGGGCAAATCCTCCATGGTTTTTACGCTATGCGCTTTGCGCTTGGCCAATTCTTTAGGAGTATATATGCAAAAAGTCTCCATTCCATCCCGCCTCTGGTATGAGAATAAGGAATGGGAATTGACCTTCCCGGACCACTGGCAGGTAGACAATCTTAACCCGCCCGGGTTCGAGAAGGCTGGCCTCACCTCCGGGCAAATTAGAGAAAAGATCCATCATCCTCTCTCAGGGCCTACCCTTGAGGAAATGGCCAGAGGAAAGAAGCAAGTAGTTATCGTCTTTGACGACATGACCCGTCCGACCCCGGTCAAAGACGTTGCTCCTCATATCTTAGAATCCCTCCATGAGGCCGGGTTGAAGAAAGACCAAATTCGCTTCCTGTGGGCCCTGGGCGCTCACGGAGCCTTTGATATGACCAACGCTCGCAAAAAATTGGGGGAGGAGATCACGGAAAATTATGCCATACACAATCATGATCCCTTCCAAAATACTGTGCGCGTGGGAAGAACACCAACCGGGGTAGAGCTCTGTTTTAACCGTGAGTTTATGGCTTGCGACCTAAAAATCGGGATTGGATGTATCACTCCCCATGTCCACGTAGGGTTCGGGGGAGGTGCCAAAATCGTTCTTCCTGGGGTGGCGGGAATCGAAACGATCAATCAGTTTCACAATCAGCTATACAGAGACAAAGGGCGCACCGGCCTGGGTAATTTTGAAAATAACATCATGCGCGCCGAGTGCGATGCTGCGGGGGATGCGGTGGAATTGAATTTTAAAGTTGATTGTCTGGTCAACCGCCGGGGACAGATTACCAACCTGTATGCCGGACTTTTCCAGGCCACTCACGCTGCCGGCGCGGAAGAGGGAAGAGAACACTATGGAGTTCCCCACGCCAGCGGATATGACCTGGCCATCTGTAATGCTTATGGCAAGGCCAATGAATCGGCCATCGCCCTGCTATTATCCTTAATGCTCCTGAAACCCCGTGAAGGAACGGCCGTGCTTATTTCCGATGCCCCTGAAGGGCAGGTTCCCCATTACGTGATGCGGGCCTGGGGGAGTGAATACGGCGGCCGCCATTATACCCCCCGGGCTAAGGGTTTTCTGCAGAGGCTGATGAGGAAGCTAATTGTCATGGCCCCCTACCCAGACCGGACGAGCCTCGACTTGATCAGCCATAGCGATGATGCCATTTTCGTCAAAACTTGGCCAGAGGTTCTGGCCATTTTGGAAAAAGATTTCCCCAACAAGGCCAAGGTGGCCGTAGTTCAAGATGGGACCATGCAGTACCTGAAGAAATAAGACGCCATGCGCATGGCGCATGGCGGAAGAGCGGTTTTAAATTAATTTGGCCACGGATTTCCACGGATAAACGCAGAAACAAAAAAGACGCTATGCGTATTTTTTCTTTGGTTGTAGGAGGCAGGATGAAAGAAAACGCCCTCTTGATTCATCCCCGCGATAATGTCGCGGTAGCCTTACGAACCTTGAAAGCGGGAGAACAAGTCATGGGAACGGGACTGGAACTGTTTTCAGTCTTGGATGAGATACCGGCCAGCCATAAGATCGCCCTGCGGGATATTCCTGCGGGGGAAGAAATCATCAAATACGGGGAGACCGTAGCTGTAAGCACCCGGTCCATCAGAAAAGGAGAATGGGTCCATACTCACAACCTGGAAAGCAAAAGGTGGAAGAAATGAGCGAGATTACTGGCTATGAGAGAAAAAATGGAAAATTCGGCATCCGCAACCATGTCCTCGTTCTACCCACGGTCTCCTGCGTTAACGGGGTTATCAACCACATATCCCGGGAAGTACCCGAAGCCGTTTGTGCCCCCCATCCTCATGGCTGCGGAAGAGGAGGGCCGAGGGATACGCAAATTCTTTTTCGAGTCTTGGCTGGCATGGTTCATCACCCCAATGTCGGGGCTGTGGTACTGATCGGCCTTGGCTGTGAGAGATCCAACACCAAAAGTTTACGGCCTTTCATCGAGCATGCGGCCAAACCCATCGAGATTTTCAACGTGCAGGAAGAAGGAGGTTCTTTGCCAACGGCCCAGAAAGGAGCCGCAGCGGCCCGCCGGATGCTGGCGGAGATCAGCGGGCAGCCGCGGGTACCCTTGACCTGGAATAAGCTTCTGGTCTCCATGGAATGCGGTGGTTCCGATGCCATGTCCGGAGTAACAGCCAACGTGGCTTTGGGAGCCGTCTCAGATTGGCTGGTGGAGAAAGGAGCCACGGTTATTTTTGGAGAAAATACGGAGATGATCGGGACCGCTCACGTACTGGCAAGACGGGCCAAAAATAAGGAGGTTGCCGGTAAAATTGAACAGATGGTCCAGCAGGCCGAGCAAAGGACCCAGGATATTATGGGCAATCTGGCCAGTTGGGTTATTTCACCTGGGAATATGGATGGAGGCATGAGCACGATCGCGGAAAAATCTATGGGCTGTATCTTCAAAGGGGGATCAACTACCATCAACCAAGTCGTCGATTATGGAGAGTGGCCCACGGAAAAAGGGTTGATCTTGCAGGACGGGCCGGGCTATGATGGAGATTCCATGGCCGGTTTGGCGGCCAGCGGTTCCCAAATCATGTTCTTCTCCACCGGCCGCGGAACCCCGGCAGGCTTCCCAGCTGTCCCGGTGATTAAAGTGGCCAGCAACTCCAGGGTTTATGGGGCGATGAAGGTTGATATGGATGTCAACGCCGGCGGGCTGATTGAAGGAAAATCCCTGGAAGAACTGCGGGGGGAGATGTTGGATCAGATGATTCGCGTCATGAATGGGGAAAAGACCAAAGCAGAACTTAACGGCATGGACGTTTTTACCTTCATGACCGTAAAACCGCCCTTTTAGCCTTACCCTTATTTAAAGTGCATCACCTTTGGTCATCATTCCCCTTTACAATTTTTTTAAATAGGATTGAGCGCAGGTGATGTAAATGTTATGTTACGTTACGTAATTTAAACTGAAAAAAGCTCTCCAACGAAAAATGACAGGAGGAATTATGAAAATAACTTGTGTGCTCGGAAGTCCGAGGTCCAAAGGCAACAGTGCTGTCCTGGCGAAACGCTTCTGTGATACCGCCGAGAAGCTTGGCGCCCAGGTTCAAACCTATGTCCTGAATGAACTCCATTATCAGGGCTGCCAGGCGTGCATGGCCTGCAAAACCAAAGCGGACAAGTGTGTTCTCCAGGATGACCTGACCCCGGTTTTGGAAAGCGTTCGGGAAGCCGATGTGCTGGTCATGGCGACCCCCGTCTATCTGTGGGATGTCGCCAGCACTCTCAGGAGCTTTATTGAACGGACCTACTCCTATTTTGTTCCCGATTTTCACACCAACCCGAATCCCAGCCGCCTTTCCCCCGGCAAAAAGCTCGTCTTCATCCAAACGCAGGGACAGCCCAGCGAAAATCTGTTCGCCGACCTTTTTTCCCGGATCGAGCCTATTTTCAAGCGATACGGATTTACCAGCAATTATCTCATCCGGGGGTGCGGCTTACGTAAATTGGGTGAGGTGGAAGGGCGGGACGAGGTCATGAAACTGGCCGAGGAGACGGCCAGAAAAATAATCGCCTAAAAATCGTTTTCCACCGGCAGGTACCGGCCGGAGCTTACTGAAGATGAGGAGAGAGAAGTTGGTCCACCCGCCGAAAAAGTATCCCCACGGTTACCTGGACATTTATGCCTGGATGGTCTCCTCCGCAGCTCAAGGAGCGGTGATGAAAGCCTGACTGAAATGGCTCCTTTTTTAACCCTTTAACCTTTTGGAGTTCGATATGAGATGGGGATTCCGGAAGGTGATGCTATGAAGCCTCTAACGGTGCTCTTCATTCACCATTGGAGGCTTTTGAATTTTGGGGTGCAAAAAATGGTTGCTTCAACAACGCTTTTCTCTCTGCACCTGGAAGTGTCCCATAAACTTTTTATTCCCTGAGCGGGAAGGAATTGTGCGAGCAACCGATGACTTTGACGATTGGTGAAAGTAGTTTATGCGAAAACCGTATAAGACCCCAGAATGGGAGCCTCGTAGATGGAAAATAATTGTATTACAATAGGTTAACGATCCTACCTACTTTAGTTTTGAAAAGTCAAACGTTTGGTTACCCAGGCTCCCCTTGAAAGACGAAACGTTTTTTTGCAATTGAATTGCCTTTTGGATTTCGTCACTTCCCCGGATATCTCCGAATAGAATTGCTCCCACGATCATATTATCCTTCAAGACCAATTTCCGGTAGGTCCTTCTGGCTTCATCTTTCATAACGATCGCTTCCATCTTTCCGTCGGGGTCAATCTCTCCTGCGGCCACCAAATCAATCCCTACCACCTTGAGGGAATTGGAAGGTACCGTCCCCTGGTATTGCAGCTCTTGCCCTGCCATGTTGGACCCGGCAATTCTTCCCTGCTCCATGGATGCCGGCCAAATCCCATAATATCTCCCTCTATGCTCCACAAGATCCCCGGCAGCGAAAATCCCTTCCAGCCCAGTTTTCATCCAATCATCTACTTTGACCCCTTTGTCAATTTGTAGGTCCAAAGATTTTTTTAAGGCCACTTCTGGCCGGACCCCCGCGGAAATTAATACCATTTCCGCGAATAATTTCTCCCCTCCTTCCAGGCAAACCCAAAGGCCATCTTTTTCGGGAATAATTTCTTGGGTCTTGGCCCCCAGGTAAAAGTGAAAACCCATTTCCTCCATCTGGCTTTTGAGGAGGGCAGCTCCGGCAACATTCATTTGTCGCGGAAGAAGTCTTGGAAAAAACTCCACCACAGAAACTTCCAACCCAACTTGGCGCAAGCCGTTTCCTGCCTCCAGGCCGAGCAGCCCGCCGCCGATCACAACCGCTTTTTGGCATTGTTGAGCCCTCCGGCGAATGCGTTCGGCGTCATCAATCGTCCGCAGCGTATAAACCCCTGGGGATTGTGAACCCGGAATCGGGGGGAGGAAACTGTTTCCCCCGCAGGCCAGCAGGAGCTTGTCATAGGAAAATCTCCTGCCGCTCTTGGTGACAACCGCTTTTTGCGGGGCTTCGACCTCAACAATCTCGGCGGCTAAATGGAGTTCTATTCGGTTTTGGTCATACCACTTCTCGTTGTGGATCGTAAAATCTTTCACTTGCTTCCGCCCGGCTAAATATTCTGGTAGCGCCGGCACATAATAAAAATAATATTTTTCCTTGGAAAACATCAAAATGTTTCCCTGAGAATCGATTTTCCGGATGCTTTCTGCCGCCGAGTTGCCCGCCACCCCATTCCCGATGATCAGATAGGTTGTCAGCTTTTTCTCCCGGGTTGATTGATGTTTTTTATTATACAACAATAATTCTAACTTAACACTGATTTTGAAGCTTGGCGAAGGGAAGATCTTAGGAAATTTTCTTGACAGATTTTCATACCCCTCTTAATATTTTTATTGAGGGCAATAAGGATTCTGCGGCTATGATGCAAAAAGTCAATTTCATTACCTCCTTTTGGCTTTTCCTTTTCTCCCTTCTTCCCGGTATTTCCTTGGGGGAGAGTACGGCGGATCCAATTGGGCAAAGGTTTTCCGGAGAAGTATTAAAATACGAAGTAGGGTTCTGGATATTTTTTCCAGTCGGAGGAGGAATGGCCGATTTCCGTAATTTGGGAAACGGTAAATATATGGTTTTCCACGAGGGCAAAGCGGAGGGGTTAGTGGGATGGCTCACCCGTTATCGGCGGGAAGTTTATCGTTCCACGATGGGCACGATCAATAATGGCCAGAGACTGATCCCCCTTCGTTTTGAGGAGAATTCTATCATCGGGGAATGGTTCCGCAAAAAAACCACAATGTACGATTATGCTGCCCACAAGGTATTCATCGAGATTGAAAAAGAAGGGGAGAAAAACCGGGAAGAGATGGGAATTCCCCCCGGGGTCTTCTACGACGACCCGGTGACAGCCTTTTATAATTTCCGTTTTGGGGTGTACGGCAAAGTAGAACCAGGAAAAGAATTCATTTTACGGACTTCGCCCAGGAAAGGGAAAGAGACGATCCGTTTGAGCGTGGCCTCGAAAGAGGAAACCGAAATCAAACGGGCGGAGGAAACCGATAAATCGGGAAAAGACCTCTTCGTTCGGATTTTTTTAAATAGAGAAATGTGGGGCCAAAAAAAGGGGGAGCTGGAAATCTGGTTTAGCAGAGAACTCATCCCGATCTCAGGGGTGGTCAAAGATGTCCGCTTCTTCGGTGATGTTAAGGGCAAGCTTACTTATCACGGCTTGATGAACTTTCCGGAGAGGCTTGCTCCCCCCTCGGGAAAGTAGTAGGCTGAAGGGAAATAAGGGATTCTGGTTTAATGGAAAGTTTCTCAAAGATGCGCTTCTCCAGCGCCAGACTCCTTTTCTCCAAATCTTCTAACCAGGAAAGGGCTGCAGGGTTTTTTCCGTATCGTTCCTTGAGGTCCTGGAAACGTTCCGCCAGGGATACCACTGAAGTGTGTTGAACGCGTTTATCGGCATAATGTACCACCGCCGCTTCGGTGATCTGATTTTGGGGGGTTCCATCATCCAAAACTACATGTTGGCGGACGATTTCAGCTACCTCGGGATATCCTAAACGTCCGAGCAAGATAGCCCCGGCTTGCGAATGCTTTTCCCCTGTATGCAACCCCTCCATCTTGGCAATATCGTGAAGGAGAGAACCTGCTTCCACCTCCGCTTGATCCAATTTTTCTCCCTGCTGATTGAGTTCCTGGCAGAGGTGAAGGGCAACCCGGTGGACCACACGACTATGTCGGATGATATGTTCAGGAACCTTATAGGCCTGTAAAAGAGCGCAACATTCATTGGGCGTCGGGATCATTCTACCTCCGCGAAGATCATACCATCCTTCTCTCCTTTATGGCAATTGCGGATCGCTGAATTCGGAATGATCATTTAACTTCATTTAACTTTTCCCGTTGGGCAATCAATATTCTGCCCTGGGAAAAAGGGCCTTTCCTTGAATGCCGCCGTCCGGATTCTGAGTTCTACAATAGATAATTGCCATTGACAAATTGCAATAGATAATTTGACTTTTCCTTATAATTTTGATAAATTAATTTAAACTTTTGTTTCACGATCATCGACCGCAGCTCACAGAACTCCAAGAGGAATTACATCACTTTGATTGGAAAGTTGGGAAAGCTTTCTTTCGCGTCTCCTTCCCTGAAGGCAAGGCATTATTCTCTGTGCCCTCTGTGTCCTCTGTGGTAAAGAGATCTATTCATACGTTAACGAGGTGCGCATGAAGGTACAAATCGAAACCATCAGCCCTTATGAAAAAAAAATCTTCTTCGAAATCCCCAGCAACACTGTTTCCGAAGAACTGGAGTCTACCTACCGGGCTTTAAACCAGAATGTAAAACTCAAAGGATTTCGCCCTGGGAAGGTACCCCGGTCTATCCTCAGTCGCTATTATAAAACTAAAATTGAGGAAGAGGTTACTTCCAAGCTGATCGTGGATTCTTTCAGGAAAGCCGTGGAAGAACATCACCTTTTGCCCGTTGCCGAACCCACAGTCCTTGACCGGGTCTTTGAGGAAGGAAAGGATTTTACTTACACCGTTACGGTTGAAGTGAAACCTGAAGTCACGGTCGATAGATACTTGGGGTTGGAAGTAGAGATGCCAGGGGTCAGCATTTCTGATGAGGAAGTCGAAGCCCAGCTCAAAATTCTTCAGGATTCTCATGCCCAACTGAAACCCTTGGATTCACCTCGCCCCATCCAGGAGAAAGACTTGGTCATCCTCGATTTTGAGGGCAGCCTATCTGGAAAGCCTTTAGAGGGATGGAAGGTCAACAACCATCTCGTGGAAGCTGGTTCAAAAACGTTAGTCGGAGATTTAGACCTGCAGTTAATCGGCCTTTCCCAGAGCGAGGAGAAAAACATCCTCATTACTTTACCCGAGAATTATCCCAAGAAAGAACTGGCCGGTAAAGAAATCCATGTCCACCTCAAGGTCAAAGAAATCAAAGAGAAGATCCTTCCCCCTCTGGATGATGAATTGGCCAAAGATGTTGGCGATTACAGTTCCCTCGCCGACCTCAAAGCCCGCCTGCGCCAGACCCTCGAAGAACAGAAAAAAGACCAAGCCCATCAGGCAGCCAAGGGGAAAATCCTCGATCTGCTCATAGAAAAACATCCTTTCCCCGTACCCAAAAGCATGATCGAACGGCAGGTGCAAAACCTCATCTCCAGAGCAGAAATTCGCCTGGCCCGGCAAGGGATGAAGCTCGAGGAAAGCAATCTGGACCGCCAGAAACTCCATGAATCCTTCCAGCCGATGGCCGAAAAGGAAGTACAGGGTAGCCTGATCCTGGAGAAGATCGCTGAGGTGGAAAAATTATCGGTCAGTGAATCCGAATTAGAAGAAAAATTTGAGAAGCTGGCAGCCCAGACCAACCAGCGCGTGGAAGCAGTAAAAAATTTCTACCAAAAAAAAGACCTTGGGGAAGATCTACGGGCGCAAATGCTAGAGGAAAAAACCCTTGATTTTCTGCTGAGCCAAGCTAAAATAATGAGAGGGGGCAATGCCCTTCCAACGACACCGGTAGAGGCTTTTCCGGAGGTAACAGAATGAATCTCATCCCCATGGTTATCGAACAGACCTCCCGGGGGGAACGGGCGTATGACATATATTCCCGTCTCCTGAAAGACCGGATTATTTTCATCGGCACGCCCATCGATGATTACCTGGCCAACCTGATCATTGCCCAGCTTTTATACCTGGAGGCTGAAGACCCCGATAAGGATATTCATATCTACCTCAACTCTCCAGGGGGTTTGGTAACCGCAGGGCTGGCCATCTACGACACCATGCAATACATCAAGCCCAAAATTTCGACCCTTTGTATGGGACAGGCCGCCAGCATGGCTGCCGTGCTTTTGGCGGCTGGCGACCCCGGGAAACGCTATGCTCTTCCCCACTCCCGCATCCTTATCCACCAACTTATGGGCGGGGTTCAAGGACAGGCCACAGACATTGCGATTCACTCCAAAGAAATCCTGCGGATGAAGGACGAAATCAACCAAATCTTGGCCCACCACACCCAGCAGGCTATCGAAAAAATTGAGAAGGATTCGGAACGAGATTTTTTTATGAACGGGGAACAAGCCAAGGAATATGGCTTGATCGACGAAGTCATCTTCAAGAAGGAACTCCCCAAAAGCGGATAGCATAAAAAAGGTTCTGCCATGGTCGATCGAAAAGGACCGGACCGTTTGGGATCGCTCTTCTGCTCCTTTTGCGGCAAAAGCCAGGAGGAAGTGAAGAAGCTCATCGCTGGGCCAGCGGTGTACATCTGCGATGAATGTGTAGCCCTGTGCAATGACATCATTGTCGAAGAAGTGGAGAAAGAAGAATCTGCCCTGCGCAAACTGGCCGTTCCCAAGCCGTCGGAGATTAAGGCCATCCTCGACCAGTACGTTATCGGCCAGGAGCGGGCTAAGAAAATACTGGCCGTGGCCGTTCACAACCACTACAAAAGAATCGATTCTCGCCTGGAACTGGACGGGGTCGAGCTACAAAAATCCAACATTCTGCTGATCGGCCCTACCGGGACAGGGAAAACTTTACTGGCCCAGACCTTGGCCCGTATCCTCAATGTGCCCTTTACCATCGCCGACGCCACCAGCCTAACCGAAGCTGGTTACGTTGGGGAAGATGTGGAAAATATTATCCTCAACCTCCTCCAGGCCGCCGAATTCGACGCGGGAAAAGCCCAGCGCGGGATCGTCTACCTCGATGAGATCGATAAAATTTCTCGCAAATCTGAGAACCCCTCCATCACCCGCGACGTATCCGGCGAGGGAGTTCAACAGGCCCTGTTGAAAATCATCGAGGGAACCATCGCCAACATCCCCCCTAAGGGAGGCCGGAAGCACCCCCAACAAGACTTCATCAAGGTAAACACCCAAAATATCCTGTTTATCTGCGGGGGGGCCTTCGTTGGCTTGGAGCGGATTGTTGAGCAGCGCATCGGGTCTAAGACCATGGGCTTTGGGGCGAACATCAAAAGCCGCTCCGAAAGGCGTCTGGGAGAGTTGCTGGGGGAAGTGCAGCCGGAGGACCTGCTCAAGTTCGGATTCATCCCCGAATTTATAGGCCGGTTGCCTGTGACCGCCACTCTGGATGATTTAGACGAAGCCGCTTTAGTCTCCATCCTGCGAGAACCAAAGAACGCTCTGATTAAACAATACCAAAAACTATTCGAATTTGAGCGGGTCAAACTGCGTTTCACCGACGGAGCCCTCGTGGCCATCGCCAAAGAAGCTCTGAAACGCAAGGCGGGAGCCCGAGGTTTGCGTTCCATCCTGGAATCTATCATGCTCGACATCATGTACGATTTACCTTCGCAAACCAACATTAAGGAATGCATCATTAACGAAGAAACCATTCACCACAAAGAAAAGCCGATCGTCCTTTACGAGAAAAAGGCCGAGTCAGCCTGATAATTTTTTTTCCGCAATCCCGGTGTAGTTGCCCTGGCAATCACCCCCAAGCCCAGGGAGGAGATTGTCCCGCCTTTGGCGGGACTGGAGGAAGGGCAAAGAAGAATTTTCCTTGACAAAAAAAATTAACGTGGTAGAGAATAAATGTTTTTGAATCATCTATTGTAAAAGAGGAGGGCCAGACCGTGACCAAAAGTGATTTAATTAAGGCTATGGCCAAAAAGGCAGGCATTAGCCAATCTGCCGCCGAAAAAGCACTGAAAGCTTTCCTGGGGAGTGTCACTGCTGCCTTGAAAAAAAAGGATAGGGTCACCCTGGTTGGTTTTGGTTCCTTTGCAGTCCTCCGTCGGGCTGCCCGCAAAGGAAGAAACCCTCAAACGGGCAAAGAGATCAACATCAAGGCAGCTAACGTTCCCAAATTCCGGGCGGGAGCTGCTTTAAAATCAGCAGTAAAATGAGGCCTTGGAACCTCCTACAAGGGCTTCCTCGCGCAAAACCCTTCCTCTTTCCTAAAGAATTATGTTATAATTTTTTAAGGTGAGGAAATATTCAATGCTCAGGGCGGATAGCTCAGTTGGGTAGAGCGCCCGCCTTACACGCGGGAGGTCACAGGTTCAATTCCTGTTCCGCCTACCGGGGTCGTAGTTAAGCTGGTCTATAACGCCGGCCTGTCACGCCGGAGGCCGCGGGTTCGAATCCCGTCGACCCCGCCAGTCTGGGCAAGGTCCCTTGTAATCGAGGCTCATTACAAGGGACTTTTTTTAAAAAACCAACTTTTACTAAGGATGTAAAAAATGAACATTTTACTCATCCAGCCATCGCAGGATCGATGTCTCGGCTTCCAGAGCCTGGCTGTTGTGGAGCCGTTAGGCCTGGAGGCAATCGCCGGTAGCATGCCCGAGCACAACGTTAAAATTTTAGACTTGCGCCTGGAAAATCACCTACCCAAAATTCTGCGTGACTTCCAGCCAGACTTCTGCGGGATCAACTGCTCCTTCACCATCGACGTCTACCAGACCCGGGAGATCGCCGCAGGGATCAAAAACTGGCGTCAGGATGTTCCAGTATTTATCGGTGGCCACCATGCCTCTCTTTCCCCCGAAGATTTCTTCTGCCCATCCATCGATGGGGTGGTTTTCGGCGAAGGAGAAAATACCACCCCTGACCTCGTCCGGGCATTGAAGAGCGGAGAAGACCTTCAGACCATTCCAGGGCTAGTCTTGAACCAACCATCGGGTCTTCACCATACACCCGCCCGTCCTTTGATCGCCAACCTCGACGAGCTTCCCATGCCCGCGCGCCACCTCACCCAGCAATATCGGTATCATTACCACCTGGGTTTTCAAAAACCCTTCTCCATCATGGAGACGGCCCGCGGCTGCCCTTACCGCTGCGATTTCTGCAGCGTCTGGAAATTCTTCCAGGGAAAATGTCGGATGATGAGTCCGGAGCGCGTCCTGGAGGAGATTAAAACCATTCGGGATAAGTACATCTTCCTGGCGGATGACAACTTCCTCATCAGCGTGCCCCGAGCCAAGCGCATCGCTGAGCTACTCATCGGGAACAGGATCAAGAAGCGCTTCATGTTCCAGGCGCGCAGCGACGTGATCGTCCAGCACCCCGAGGTCATTCCTCTTCTGAGAAAGGCCGGGTTCTGGAAGGTTTACATTGGATTTGAGAAGATCGATGAAGAGGATCTTGGCCGGCTGAACAAGCACAACTCAGTCCAGAACAACGAGGAGGCCCTGAAGATCCTCCGGGCCCATGGAATGGAAGTCATCGCCGCTTTCATCATCGACCCCTCTTTCCAGGAAAATGACTTCCGGCGACTGCGTCAGTACATTCTCGACCGAAAGCTTTACTCTCCCTCCTTGACCATCCTCACCCCGCTACCCGGCACGGAACTGTTTGCCCGCCTCAAAGAGAAACTGGTCACCACCAATTATGAGCTCTTCGATTACGTCCACGCAGTTCTTCCTACCAAGCTCAAGCTGGACGATTTTTACCGGGAGTTTACCGAGCTTTACAAAGCGGGCTATGCCTGGTCCCAGATCGGCTGGGAAGGAGTGGCTGCCATCTTGCGGAATACTTTTTCCATTTCTCACCTCATTTCCATGAAGCGGGCTGCCTGGGCTGCGGTGGAGCCGCTAAATTACTTGGCTGGCCATGAGCGCAAGGTCTTGTTTTGAAGGACTTTTCAGGAGTCGCTCTTTTTGGAGGGGAACCCGTAAAGCACCCGGTAAACCCGGGCACTGCTGAGCACACGAATTACATAATTTCTCGTTTCCCGATAAGGAATATTTTCGATGAATTCATCTTCCCTAAGCGGTTTTTTTTGGGTTACCCATTCACGGACTGCCTGCGGGCCAGCGTTGTAAGCCGCCAGCGCTAACGCTTCTTTCCCTCCGAATTCCTGCAGCAAATGGGAAAGGTACCAACTTCCAAGGCGCAAGTTCATTTCGGGTTCAAAAAGGAGCCTTTCGGAAAAAGGCTGAAGTCTTAACTGCCGGGCAATCTGTTGTCCGGTGCGGGGAAGGATCTGCATCAACCCTCGAGCGCCGGCCACGGAAAGAGCTTGTGGGTTAAACCGGCTTTCTTCCAAAATGACTGCACTTAGCAGTGCCGGGTCCAGGTTTTGGTTCTGGGCGTACGGGTTGACCCAAGAAGGCTTGCCCAGTGGGTACGCCAAGAGATAAAGGTCCTGATCCTCCTTTAAAGGGCGGCCGGTCAGGGGTTTGAGGCTGAAGTTCCTGCGCACCAAAAGAGCGGAACGATGATATTCACCCGCTTCGCGGTAGAGGCGGGAAATTTCCTTCTGGATTCCCTCAGCCTTTTTCCCTTCCTCCTCGGCAACTTCAAGTTCCTCTATGGCTTGCGGTAATAATCCCAAACGCGCCAGAATTCTGCCCTTTTCTAAGTGCCCACTTTCATATCCGGGAGACGGGCTCTTTCCCTCGATGAGGAGCCCCAAAGGTTGGTCTTGCAGGGGGGCTGAAAATCCTTTCGCGGTCTGGAAAGATTCGCCCCGGTTTGCAGCTAACTGGCTGTAATAAGAAGTTGGGTAGTTTTTAAGAAGTTTCTGAAAATTTTCTTCGGCTTCCTGAGGGCGCTCCATCGCCAGTAAAGCTTTGCCCTTCCAATACAACACCTGCTCTGGCCAGGGAGAATGAGGATGCAGGGTTTGCAAGAAATCCCAAGCTTGGATGGCCTCTCGCAAGTCTTGGTTTTTAAAGAAGAGCCATCCCGATTGCCACATGGCTTGGAATCGTAGGGAGCTCTGGGGAAAACTTTCCGCCAATTCCCGGTAAAGCGCTATGGCTTGGGGGATATCTCCCCGCTCCTCGAAAATCTGGGCTTTCAAGTAAAGGGCCCGGTCCATGAAGGGGCTTTGCGGATAAGTCTTTTGAAAAAGGGAAAAGGTATTGAGGGCCTCTTCTTTGCGCCCCAATCGAAAAAGCGCTCGGGTAGTCCCAAAAAGGGATCGTTCAGCCATCTCCTCATTCCGGGAATGGCCAACCACTAAATGAAAGGCCTCGATGGCTCGCGAATATTGCTTCAGGAAGAAAAGGCACATCCCCCGGTGAAAGTAGAGTTCATCGATCCAGAATTCACCGGCGTAGCTTGGCGGATAGTCCTCAAGAGGAAAGCCTCCAATCTTTTTCATCTCACTCAATGCCGGTTCATAGAGGCG
>JAURYC010000104.1 GCA_030654105.1 Deltaproteobacteria bacterium | reverse complement strand
TCTTTCTAACCTCTTCTAATTTCTTTTGCAGGGGGATTGCCCGACTCCTGCGGGTCTTTTTTGGAACGCTTCCCCCTGCCTTTTCTGGTTTCCCCATCTCCTTTTCTTGCCTTCTTTCTTTATTCAAGCTTTATTCAAGAGCTCCAAACAAACCCGTGCTTAAGTATCTATCTCCTGAATCAGGAAGGATGACAACCACTGTCTTTCCCTTTCCCAATTCCCTGGCCACCTGAAGCGCACCGAAAGCCGCCGCCCCGGAAGAAATGCCTACCAGAATTCCTTCTTCTCGGGCCATCCGCCGGGCCGTTTCGGCAGCTTCTTCATCTTGGACGGTGATGATTTGGTCAATTATGCCCGTGTTCAAGACGTCCGGAACAAATCCTGCTCCGATCCCTTGGATTTTGTGGGGTCCCGGATTTCCTCCGGAAAGGACTGGAGAGCGGGCTGGTTCCACGGCCACGATTTTCACCCCGCGCAGCTTTTTCTTCAGGACTTCCCCCACGCCGGTGATTGTGCCCCCCGTACCCACTCCGGCGACAAAGGCATCGATCTCCCCTTGGAGTTGGGAAAGGATTTCCTTAGCCGTAGTTTCCCGATGGGTGTTGGGGTTTGCTGGATTTTTAAACTGTTGAGGCATAAAAAAACCTTCGTTTTTTTGGACAATTTCTTCAGCCCGTCGGATGGCTCCCCGCATTCCTTCGTTTCCAGGGGTTAATTCCAATTGGGCGCCATAAGCCGCCAATAGGGACCGGCGTTCAATGCTCATTGTCTCTGGCATGGTAAGGATAAGTCGATATCCTTTGACCGCGCATACCATGGCCAGGCCAATCCCTGTGTTACCGCTGGTCGGCTCGACGATGGTGGCTCCTTGACGAATTTTCCCTGCCTTCTCTGCGGCTTCAATCATACCCAGACAAATACGGTCTTTTACCGAGCCTCCGGGATTGAAGCATTCCAATTTGGCCCAGATGGTAGCATCCTGCTTCTGCGGCAACCGCCTGAGTTGCAGGATCGGAGTTGAGCCAATCAACTCTAACGTGCTTTTCGCTTTCTGCATCTTGCCCTCCAGCCGGATTCTTAACCGTGTCAAATTTTACTAAATTTGGTAAAGTTTTGTCAAAATAAATAACTCTATAAAAATTAGAAAAAAGTTATTCTCTTTCTTTTATATCTTACTCCTTTTGTATGATTTGGAGGAAGAGAAAAAACTTGACTTTCCGCTTCCCTTTCCTTTAAGAATAAGAAAGATTTCCCGAGGAGCTTTGCATGGACCCCCAAACCGCCGAAGCATTCCGCCACATTCCCTACGGCATTTACGTCTTGGCAACAAAGCGACATGAACAGACATGGGCCATGATCGCTTCTTGGGTCTCCCAGGTCTCCTATTCCCCCCCTTTGCTGCTGGTTGCCCTCCGCCACAACCGGCCGGCGATACCGGTTATCCAGGAGAGTGGTTTTTTTCCCCTTGCCTTATTAAAAAGGGTACAAAAACAATTCGTGCCTTTATTCAAACACCCAATTGCTCAGCCCATGATCGAGGAGTTTTTTATCGATAATAAAAAGGAAGGAGCTCCTTATTTAAAAGACGCCCTGGCTTCATGGGTCTGTAGCGTTTGGTCATCTTTTCCGGTCGGTGACCATGTCCTTTTTATCGGAGAAGTACAATCGGCTTTATCTAATCGGAGAGGGGAACCCTTGACAACAGCGGCATATGGAAAAACCTACATCGGACAGAGCTAAAGAAAGGGTCAGAAATTGAAGCCAAAGCTGACAGCGTTAAAAGTCCTCGACATCTTGAAAAAAGAGTATCCGGACGCCCGAGTTACCCTCAATTTCCAGGATCCTCTACAATTGCTCCTGGCCACCATTTTAGCCGCTCAATGTACGGATGAACGGGTGAATCTGGTTACCAAGGATCTTTTCAGAAAATACCATAACGCCGCAGATTTCGCCCGGGCCGACCTTAAAACCCTCGAAGAAGAAATCCGCCCTACAGGTTTTTACCATAATAAGGCCAAAAATATGACCCGCTGCTGCCAGATGATCATCCAAAAGTTCCAAGGGCGGGTTCCCCGCACGCTGGAAGAACTCACTGCTCTTCCTGGAGTAGGCCGGAAAACGGCCAATATCATCCTGGGCAACGCCTATGGTCAACAGGCCGTTGCCGTAGACACCCACGTGAAACGAGTCACCCACCGTCTGGGCTGGGCTCAATCGAATGATCCGGATAAAATCGAATTCGAGTTGATGGCAGTAATCCCTCAAAACCGCTGGACCATGGCTTGCCATCAGCTCGTCTTCCATGGGCGGAAAATTTGCATCGCCCGCAAACCCAAATGCAGCGCTTGCCCCGTAGCCACGCTATGTCCGCAGGTCGGGGTTATCCCAAGGGAATGAGGAGGAAGAATGTTCCTGAAGCAGCTTGAAGTGGGAAGGTTGGCTGTTTTTGCCTACCTCCTAGGCAGCGATGCTGGAGCAGAAGGCCTGGTCATCGACCCGGCTGACGATATCGACGAGATTCTGGCCATTGCCGACCAGCAAAAAATCACGATCAGGTATATTTTGAACACCCATGCCCATGTCGACCACATCATGGGCAACGAGGAGATAAAAAAAAAGACCGGGGCCAAGATCATCATCCACGAAGAAGATGCACCGCTCCTCACCCGGATCCCTCGTAGTATGCTCTCTATGTTTGGGGGCCACCCTTCTCCCCCCGCTGATCTGACCGTGAAAGAGGGGGATCTCATCCGGGTTGGAGACCTGACTCTAAAAGTCCTCCACACTCCGGGGCATTCTCCAGGGGGAATGTGCCTGCAAGGGGATCAGGCAGTTTTTACAGGCGATACTTTGTTTGTGGGGGGGGTGGGCAGGACAGATCTACCCGGGGGCTCATGGCCGCTCATGTTGCAATCGATTAAAACCAAACTCCTCACCCTTCCTGATGAGACAATCGTATACCCCGGCCATAATTACGGCCCTGCCCCAACTTCGACGATCAAAAATGAACGTCTGCACAACCCCTATATCAAATGACTTCATAATAAATTTTTTTTTATCATATTTGAAACCCGCCGCAGATCTCTCGGGCGAATCATGTCTTAAGGTAGCATCTGCCAAAATTTTTTCTTGACAAAATAGATTAAAATGTTGTATGGCTGAAACATCATATGGTATAACCTTTATACCAATTTAATCGCCACTACTAAAACCTTTCTGACATGGAAATCGACAGCGAATTAAAGGTAGCCGAAGCCTTGGCTGAAGATGTGGGCAAGGGCTGGGCGCGGCTTGACCCTGAGGATATTAAGGCCTTCAACGGCGTCCTCGGGGACTTGATCGAGATCAGGGGAGCCCAAAAGACAGTCGCCAGGATTACCGGAACCTTCCCAGAATTCTATGGGAAAAAGGTAATTCAGGTCGACGGAATCACTCGCAGCAATGCCCAGACTAACTTAGGAGAGGTGGTACGAGTCAAAAAAATCCCCCGAAAAACGGCGACGACGATTCTGATCAGCCCCCTCGATTTTACCCATGTGTTGCCCGAAGAAAGTGAGTTAGAACAGTTTGCCAAAGTCCTCCAGGGTGTACCAGTGATTTTGGGAGACAAAATCAATATCCCCTTTTTGGGGGGAAAAGAACGTTTATTTAATGTGGAGGCCACTTCTCCTTCGGGAGGAGTCATCATCAATCAGAAAACCAAATTCCTCCTAAAGAAGCCAGATTTTTCTATGGAGGCACCATCGCCTGTCTCTTATGAGGATATAGGCGGACTCGGAAAAGAGTTAAGACTCGTTCGGGAGATGGTAGAGCTTCCCCTTCGTTATGCGGAGGCTTTCGAAAGGTTAGGGATTGAGGCCCCCAAAGGGGTATTGCTTTATGGCCCTCCAGGAACGGGTAAAACCCTGATTGCCCGGGCCATTGCCAGTGAGACCAAACTTCATTTTATCCGAGTGAATGGGCCGGAAATTATCCACAAATTTTATGGCGAAAGCGAAGCCAGGTTACGGGAAATTTTCGAAGAGGCTACCCGAAAAGCCCCGAGTGTTATCTTTATCGATGAAATCGATGCCCTGGTATCCGTCCGCGGTTCGGGGAGTCATGAAGGGGCGCCCGAGCGTGTGGCCAGTCAGTTTTTTAACGAGCTGGATAATTTAAGTGATCATTCGCAGGTGATTGTCCTCGGGGCCACGAACCGTGAGGATTTACTCGATCCTGCCCTGATACGTGCTGGGCGCCTGGATTATGTTCTGCAATTTCCCATTCCTGATGAAAAAGATCGGCTGGAGATATTTCAAGTGCACACCCGGGAAAGACCCTTAGGGGATGATACAGACTTGACGAAGTTGGCCAAATCGACGGAAGGGATGGTAGGCTCCCAAATTGCCCTTATCTGTCGGAGTGCAACGATGGTGGCGATTGCGGAATTAATCCATACCCCCGAGAAAAGGCCATCGACTCATCTTTTCATCGGCATCAAGCACTTTCAGGAGGCCATCAAAATGGTGCAAAAAAAGGAGGAATCTTCTGCATGCTAAAAGCCGTGATAAAAAAACGGGCCTTTGAGGACATCGTCAAACAGATTCGGAATCTGATTGAGAAGGAGAAATTTAAACGGGGTGACCAGCTTCCCACTGAAAGAGAATTATCGGAAACCTTTAAGGTATCCCGGACCACTGTGCGGGAAGCCATATTGTCTCTGGAAACGATGAAGCTGGTAGATCGGCGCCAAGGCGATGGGACCTACGTGATCGCTTCCAG
>JAURYC010000103.1 GCA_030654105.1 Deltaproteobacteria bacterium | reverse complement strand
CTAATCCATGGAAAGTCGAGCGCCTCATGATGCCAAGCGAAGCGCCCTGGCCCCCGAGCCTGAGAAAGCCACCGGTAACGATAACTCTCAAGCAAACTGATTCCTAAACAACAGGTTAACATGAGTCAAATGGAAAAGCCTATCAAATTATTTGGACGCAGCTTTCCGCAGATGCACGCAGATAAAGACTTGAAAAGGCATTAAGCCGAAATCACCTTGTTCCTGTTTTAAATCCTTAGAATCTGCGTCCAAGAACTTTTTTCACTTCAGTGCTTCGGCACCGCTGACGATCTCAATCAATTCTTTGGTGATCGCCGCCTGTCTTGCTTTATTGTAAATCAAGGTTAATTTATCAATCATCTCCGTGGCGTTATTGGTAGCATTCTCCATGGCTGTCATCCGGGCTCCATACTCGGAGGCCAAGGATTCCAGCAACGCTTGATAGACTTGCACTTCTACATACATGGGGAGAAGCTTATCCAAGATCTCTGCTTCCGAAGGCTCATAAAGGTATTCCCCAGCCGATATCTTCCCCATTCCGGACGGATGGGCCCCGGCGCTGAAGGATATATCTGGCCCCTCTTCGCCGCCCTTGGGTTCCACTGGCAAGATCTTTTTTAAAACCACCCGCTGCTGAAGGGCCGAACGGAACTCGCTATACAACAGGTAGATACCATCCACTTGTTGGGCGGCGTAGGTCTGCACCAATTTTTGGCCAATGTTCGCAGCCAGAATAAAATCCACCTTGCCAAAAAAGTTGACGTACTCTCGCCGCATAATCACCTTCCGTTTGCGGAAGTAATCCCGGCCTTTGCGCCCAATGAAAGAGAGGGCCACTTCCTCTGTCTTGGCCTTTTCCTCTTCCAAAAACTTTTCCGTCCTTTGAATGAGGTTCATGTTAAACGCGCCACAGAGGCCTCGGTCGGAAGTGAAAACCACTACCTCGACCCGCTTGGCCTCTCTTCTGGCTAACAGGGGATGGACTTCGGCGGAGGTCCTGGCCGCAAGACGGCTGAGAACTTCGAACATCTTGGTGGCATAGGGCCGGGTGGCCAGGATACTCTCCTGAGCCCGGCGCAGTTTGGCGGTTGCCACCATTTTCATGGCTTTGGTAACCTGCTGCGTGGATCGAACGCTGGTAATCCTTTTGCGAATATCCCGAAGGCTTGCTTTCGCCATAGGTGCTCACTCCACTTTAAACTGGCCCTTGAACTCTTCCAGCACGTCCTTGATCTTCTTTCCGAGTTCAGCATCCAGGGCCTTCTTCTCGCTTATCTCCGTATATACTTGGGGATACCGGTTGTCCACGAACGCCGTTAGCTCCTCTTCGTACCGCTGCAGAACACTTTCGGAGTACATTTCCAGATATCCATTCGTTCCAGCAAAGATGATTAAAATTTGTTTCTCCACGGGTAGGGGTTTATATTGGGGCTGTTTGAGAATTTCCACCAGCCGGCTTCCTCGGGCCAACTGCGCCTGGGTAGCCTTGTCCAGATCGCTGCCAAATTGGGCGAAGGCAGCCATTTCCCGGTATTGGGCCAAATCGAGGCGCAAACTTCCGGCCACCTGTTTCATGGCTTTTATCTGAGCGTTGCCCCCCACCCGGGAGACCGAGAGCCCGACATTGATTGCCGGTCGGACTCCGGAATAGAAAAGTTCCGACTCCAAATAGATTTGACCGTCAGTGATGGAAATAACATTGGTGGGTATATAGGCCGAGACGTCTCCTGCCTGAGTCTCGATAATCGGCAGAGCAGTCAATGACCCTCCACCCAATTCATCTTTTAGTTTTGCCGCCCTCTCTAAGAGTCGAGAATGGAGGTAGAAAATATCCCCGGGGAAGGCTTCGCGTCCCGGTGGACGGCGCAAAAGGAGGGAAAGCTGCCGATAAGCCACGGCGTGTTTGGAGAGGTCATCGTAAATGCAAAGGGCATGCCTTCCCGAATCCCGGAAGTACTCTCCCATGGAACAGCCAGTATAGGGCGCGATGTACTGTAAAGGAGCCGGGTCCGAGGCGGTGGCCGCAATCACTGTGGTGTATTCCATGGCTCCATATTTTTTAAAGAGGTCTACCACTCTCGCTACGGTCGAGCGTTTTTGGCCAATCGCTACATAGAAGCAATAAACCCCTTTGCCCTTCTGGTTGAGAAGGGTATCCACGGCCAGGGCCGTCTTGCCCGTCCCGCGGTCTCCGATGATCAATTCCCGCTGACCCCGGCCGATGGGGATCATGGAATCGATGGCTTTCAGGCCTGTCTGCAGCGGCTCTTTCACCGGCATGCGGGCAACAATTCCCGGTGCTTTCTGCTCAATATTACGGAAATGTTTGGCCTCAATGGCGGGACCATCATCGAGGGGCTGACCCAAAGAGTTCACTACCCGCCCGATGAGTTCCTCCCCCACGGGTACCTGGGCAATCCGCTTTGTCCGTTTGACCGTGTCCCCTTCCCCGATCAAAGTATCTTCACCAAAAAGAACGGAACCCACGTTATCTTGTTCCAAGTTCAAGACCATGCCATAGACCCCGTGAGGAAACTCCAAAAGCTCCCCGGCCATGACATGCTCTAAGCCATAAATGTGGGCAATTCCATCCCCCACCGAGAGAATGATTCCCGTTTCCGCCACATCCAACTGGCGGTCGAACCCCTGGATTTGGCTGCGGATGATTTTGCTAATCTCGTCGGCTCTAATCTGTACCGCCATCTTTGCTCACTCCTTGTATAAGTTCTCTTTTACTTTTAAAAACTGCATCCTTAGACTTCCATCATAAACAACATTGCCAATTTTGGCCATTACCCCTCCAATCAGGGAGCGGTCTTCTTCCACAGCAAGAATGACCTCTTTGCCGGTCGAAGATTCCAACTGACCCTTAATGGTTTTCACCAGTGTGGGGGAGATATCTCCCGCCGTAACTAAGGTAGCTCGAACCCGCTTGGCAACCGCATCGCCAAGGCTTTCATAAGACTTGGCCACCTCGATAAAATGATCGATCCTTTCCCGATCGATCAGCAAATCAATGAAATTCACGGTGGATGGAGAAAGGCCGAGTGGCTCGACGACGGCTCTGACAATACCTTTCCTGGTGGCCGCGGGATAGGCTGCACTGAATAGAACCGCCCTGAGCTCCCTGTTCTGTTTTAGCAGCTTGGCTATTGTTTCCAATTCTTTGCCCAGGGTATCATAATTGCCTTCTTGGAGGCCTATCTCTAAAAAGGCTCGGGCATATTTTCTGGCAACAGTTAAACGGATCACCTGAGTTCTCCCATCTTGCCGATGAATTCTTTGACCAATCGCTCTTGGTCCTTGGGTTGGGTAGCCTCTTGCAAGAGTTTTTCGGCGAGCTCTAAGGAAAGATCTACCATCTCTTTTTTTAGGGCCGCCCGTGCCTTCTTGACTTCCTGCTCGGCAACTACTAAGGCCTGTTTCCGAATCCGGTCCCCCTCCTCTATCGCGTGTTCGAGGATCCTTTTCCGTTCCGCTTCCCCTTCCTGGGATATTCTCTGATGGAGGTCGACGATTTCTTGGCTCAGGACACTGAGCTTTCTTTCCCACGCCTCGAGTTGGGTTTGGGATTTGGTCTCTTTCCGGGTAGCCTGCTCAAGAGAGTTCTTGATTTCCTCCTGTCTTTGGCCTAAGAAGGAACGAACCGGCTTTTTTAAAAAATGGGCCAAAAGAATGACCAGAAGAACGAAACTGATGATCTGCCAGAAGACCTCTCCCGAAATTCCTCCCCCGCTCCCGGCCGCCCAGAGATCATTAGCTCCCCAAGCCTGGGCGAGAATCCCGAGGGTATTCACCCGGAACCAGCAAGAGAATCTGTTCATGAAAGGTCCCTCCCCAGAATTCTTGCGGTGATCTCACGGGAAAGATTCTGTGCTTGAAGCCGGAGGTCCCGCCGGGCCAACCCGGTTTCTTCGGCGATTTTCATTTTCATTTCCTTAATTACCTGATTGGCCTCCTCCATGGCCTGCTGCAAAATTTCCATTTCCTTCGCCAAGCTCTCTTGACGGATTTCTTCCCGGATCGTGGCTCCCTGGGCTTGGGCCGCAGAGATAGCTTCCCGATACCGTTCTATCAACTCTTCCGCCTGCTGCTGAAGTTCTCGGGCCCTTTTTTCAGCTCCTTCGATCCGTTCTTTTCTCGCCTGCAGGAGGCTTAAAAAAGGTTTGAAAGCAATCTGGCTTAAAATGACCATCAAACTTAAAACAACTGCCAGTTGAATGATGAGCGTTAAATTCAAATCGATCATCGAGTCCTCTCCGTCTATTTTTTGGGGGGGGTCAGATTTTCAGCCTTCCCCATTCCTTCCGACTCCCCCGTCATGTGGGAAGTACCTTCGAAGATGACCCCTTCGCCCAACACCAGGACGGGGGAATAAATGTCGCCGTAAATTCTTGCCGGGGAATAAGCCTCAATCCGGGATTTGGCGCTGATCTTTCCATGGGCTTCTCCATGCACCAGAACAATACCAGCTTGAATTTCCGCCCGGACAACGGCTTTTTCCCCGATGATCAACATTCCATTACTCTGAACTTCCCCAGTAAATTTCCCATCCACCCGGACGGCCCCTTCGAAGGTCAATTTTCCTTCGAATTCCGTTCCCCAACCTAAAAGGGCGTTGATTTCTTCTTTATTCTTTCTCTTAGTATCCACCCGGCGCCTTTACCCATCCTTCATCGGCGAAGTAGGTCAATGATCCGATCCAATTCTTCATGAGAATAAAATTCAATTTCGATTTTGCCCCGTTTCCCTTTGGCTATGATCTTCACCTTCGTTCCCAACGCTCGCTGCAGTTCTTCTACCAAAGGATTCCATTCTTGATTTTTTTTCTGAATTGAAGGGTAAGACCTGACGCGCAGCCTTTTGACCAAGTTTTCGGTCTGGCGGACGGAAAGGCCGCCGGCGAGTACTTTTTTCAGAGCCAGTCTTTGTTTCTCTGACCCATCCAAACTCAAAAAGGCTCGGGCATGGCCCATGCTGATCGCCCCGTCGGCCAAACTTTGCTTGATGTCCGGGGGAAGTTTAAGCAACCGGATGGCGTTGGTGATGGTCGTCCGGTCTTTCCCAACCCGCTTGGAAATTTCTTCTTGCGTAAAATGGAACTGGTCCATCAATCTCTTGAAAGCTTCGGCCTCGTCGATCGGGTTAAGGTTTTCTCTCTGAAGGTTCTCGATCAAAGAAAGCTCCAGGAGCTCTGATTCCGGGACATCTTTGATTATTATGGGAACTTCTTTCATCCCAGCTTTCTGAGCAGCCCGCCATCTCCGCTCTCCGGCGATAAGCTCATACCCACTTCCCTTGCGCCGGACAACTAATGGCTGGAGAATTCCCTTTTCCTGGATGGACCCAACCAATTCTTGGAGTTTTTCGTCACCAAAAGCCTTTCTGGGTTGAAAAGGGTTAGGCTTGATCTCTTCGATTCCACAGGTGCCGAAGACCTTCTTCCCTTCCAACTCTAAGGGAGGCTTTTCGGGAATTAAAGCTCCCAATCCCTTTCCTAAAGCCTGGCGTGCAACCAACTTTTTTTCCTTTGGCTATCGGGCAATATTGTTGCTACTTTAAAAAATGAATGACGATTCACTTTAAACTAAATAAAAGAAAAATGTCAAAAGAAAAATTTGAGATATAGGAAAAATAAGCCATTTTAAATAGTTGGCCGTTACCACGCATGATTTAAAACCTCTTTGGCCAAATCCAGATAACTTTCTGCCCCCCGGGAACTCGCATCATACAAGATGATGGGCTTGCCAAAACTTGGACTTTCGCTGAGTCGGACATTGCGGGGAATTACCGTATTAAAGACCAAGGACCCAAAGTGTTTTCGGACCTCTTCGGTAACCTGATGAGAAATGTTGTTTCTCTTGTCAAACATGGTCAACAGAATCCCTTCGATTTTCAAATCAGGGTTCAGATGATTTTTAATTAATTCAATAGTTTTAAGTAGTTGCGATAACCCTTCCATGGGATAATATTCACATTGTAAAGGAATGAGGATGGAATCCGACGCCGTCAATGAGTTCACTGTCAAAAGACCCAAAGAGGGTGGACAGTCAATGATCAAAAAATCGAATTCTGCTTTTAATTCCTTCAAGGCATTCCTCAGGCGCGCTTCCCTGTCTGGAAAGGGAACTAATTCAATTTCGGCTCCGATCAAATCTATGTTCGAGGGTATGATTATTAGAAAACTCAATTCTGTATCTCGAAGCAAAGCTTGCGGGGGAACTTGATCAATTAGGGCATGGTAAATGTTTCGGGAGATTTCTCCCCTGGGTACTCCAAATCCGCTGGTGGCATTTCCCTGGGGATCGATATCAATCAGTAAAGTCTTTTTTTCGGCCACAGCCAGGGAAGCAGAAAGGTTGACCGCGGTAGTTGTCTTTCCCACCCCCCCTTTCTGATTGGCTATGCAGATCACTCTAGACATTTTACAAGTTTCTCCGCATCAAACACATACCTTATTCCCTGATAAAATATCAAGGAAAAAATCAATAAGGTTTCACGTGGAACATCATCCTCGCTGGAAGCCGATAAGAATTCGTTCGTGTCCCAATAGTGGCAAGCGGAAACGATGCAACAAAGTGAAACTTAAACCCATGTTAGCGAGAGCGGGAAGGTTGTTTTCCAGCTCATCTTCCCCTTTTTTCCCTTTCATGGCCAGAAGGACTCCTCCTTGCTTTAAAAAAGGGAGCCCAGCTACCGCCAATTTATACAAGGACCCAAAAGCCCTGGAAATGACAAAATCAAATTCACCGCAAAGATTTTCTTCAACCCCCTTTTTTTGCCCTGTTCGACGGACTTCTACCCTTTCAAGGCCTAAAACGCGCACTAAGTTTTTCAAAAAATGTACTTTCTTCAGGATTACCTCTAACAGAACTACCTTCAAGTCTGGCCGAACAATTTTAAGAGGGATTCCGGGAAACCCCGCTCCTGAACCTAAGTCAAGGAGAGAAGCTCCCTGGAAAAGCTGTTCTTGGCCGGTCAAAGAATCGAGAAAATCCTTAATAACTATTTCTCGTTCATCGGATCGGCTTATTAGATTCATTTTCTTTCCCCAAGCCTTAAGTTCATTGAGGTATTGGTAGAAAGAAAGGGATTGATCTTGCGTCAAAGACAGACCAAGCTGCGCAGCACCTTCGTTTAATAACTCGAACAATTCACTCTGAGTCATTAAATGCCTAAATATTTAAATTAAATTAGCCACAGAGGGCACAGAGATCACAGAGATATAAAGATCTTAAAAAAGACAATTTAGGACACAGATAACCACGGATAAACACAGATAAAATTAAAAAATGCTTAATAAAATTTTCAGAGTTTGAACCTTAGTAGTACAGAGTAATTAGAGAAAGGCTTTTATTTTTAAATTGTTAGCTCTGTGTTCTCCGTGTTCTCTGTGGCATATTTTGCTTTTTTTTTGGCAACCTTAATCAAGCCCGGAAAAACAAGTCTCAATAAGCCCTTTATCCCCCATACCCAATTTTTTTCATATATACCATTAAAATGGAGATGGCGGCGGGAGTAACCCCGGAAATCCGTGAGGCTTGCCCAATAGAAACTGGTTTTACGCGATTTAATTTTTCTCGCACTTCGGCCGTAAGGCCAGGGATGGTTTTAAAATCCACCTCGGCGGGCAAAGGCATGTGTTCAAGCTTCAATAGCTTGGCAACCTGTTCCTCTTGCCTTTGTATATACCCATCATACTTGATATGAATTTCTACTTGTTCGGCAACTTCTGCCTGGGTTAAAGCGCGCTTTTGATCGAATATTTTTAAATCACCGTAAGAAAACTCGGGCCTGCGCAGGAGATCGGCTAAAGAAGTTGGATTCTTTATAGGAGAACTTCTTAATGCCATTAACCGGTCATTATTTCCAGGGGTTGGATAAACAATAAATTTCTTCAACCATTCTAACTCTAAGTGAATACTTTCTTTTTTATTAATAAATTCAAAATAATCTTTGTCATTTACCAGTCCCAAGGCCCGCCCTTTTTCTCGCAACCTCAGGTCGGCGTTATCTTCTCTAAGCAGCAGGCGATATTCGGCCCGTGAGGTAAACATCCGGTACGGTTCCTTGGTCCCCTTGGTCACCAGATCGTCAATCAATACACCTATATAAGCCTCTTCCCTTCCAAGTATGAAGGGGTTCATTCCTCTAATCTTCAAAGAAGCATTGATCCCGGCCATCAAACCCTGAGCCGCAGCTTCTTCGTAACCCGAGGTGCCGTTTATCTGACCGGCAAAAAAAAGATTTTCGACAAGCTTTGTTTCCAGGGAGGGCTTCAGCTGAATCGGGTCAGCATAATCGTATTCGATGGCATACCCTGGACGGATGATTTCAACCTTTTCCAGCCCCTGGATGGAGTGGAGCATCGCCAATTGAATGTCCATGGGCAGGCTTGTGGAAAGGCCATTGGGATATATTTCCAGCGTGTCTAAGCCCATTGGTTCCAAAAAAATCTGATGTTGATCTTTCTCCGGGAAACGCATCACCTTGTCTTCGACCGAAGGACAATACCTGGGGCCAATGCCTTTAATAACGCCACAATAAAGGGGTGACCGGTCAAGACCAGAGCGGATGATCTGGTGGGTTCTTGGATTGGTGTAGGTGATATGGCAGGGAACTTGGTTTAAAGCAACTTTTTTATTACTAAATGAAAAAGGCTTAGGCGGATCATCACCCCATTGTTCTTTAAGAAGGGGAAAATTTATGGATTTGCCATCCAGGCGGGGGCAAGTCCCCGTCTTTAAGCGCCCTAACACCAAGCCAAGGCGCCCAAGAGACTCGGAGAGCATCATCGCAGGTAAGTCACCCAATCTCCCTGCTGGAAAATTTTTCAAGCCAATATGGACAAGTCCCCGAAGAAAAGTCCCTGTAGTTACAATTACGGCATGGGTCATTAACCTTTCTCCGGCATTCGTTTCAACACCTACAGCCTTCCCATTTTTAACAAGAATTTCGTCAACAATGGCCTGTTTAAGAAAAAGATTTTCTTGCCTCTCCAGGACCTTTTTCATACGCAGGTGGTACAATTGCAGGTCTCCCTGAGCCCTGGAAGATCGAACCGCCGGGCCTTTCTTGGTATTCAACTGGCGGAATTGAATTCCGGTCTCATCGATATTCTTGGCCATCTCGCCACCAAGGGCATCGATTTCTTTTACCAAATGCCCCTTAGCCAATCCACCAATAGCCGGGTTACAAGACATCCGGGCTACCCCATCCACGTTTATGGTGATAAGGAGGGTAGGATGGCCTAAACGAGCGCAAGCCAAGGCCGCTTCACACCCAGCGTGACCAGCACCGATGACAATGATATCGTATTTTACAGAGGAACTTTCCAAAGAATCCATTACGGTGTAGTGTTAAAAATAAAATGTTTCACGTGAAACATTACCTAATATTCATTATAACACCCTAAAATAATATATATTTTTATATTTACCACTTAACCATGATTTTGTCAATCGCTCTTTTAACCTTGATAATCATTAAAAGGCACCTCCTGAGCATACGAGGTTAAGAGAAAGCTGGTATGCTTAGGTTGGTCAAACCAAATTTAAGGAGGTGCCATATGGGATTGTATGCGGGATGTGATCTTCATGCCAAGAGTAATTTTTGGGGGATCATCAATGGAGAAGGGAAGAGGGTTTTCAAGAGGAAGTTAGGGAATGATCCGGAGGGGATCTTGGAGGCGCTGAGGCCTTTTCAGGGGGATTTAGAGGGGGTGGTAGTGGAGTCGACGTTCAATTGGTATTGGTTGGTGGATCTTTTGGTGGGGCAGGGGTATCGGGTGCATTTAGCCAATCCGGGGGCGATGCAGAAGTATTCTGGCTTGAAGTATATGGATGATGAGGATGATGCCTTTTGGTTGGCGGAGATGTTGCGTTTGGGGGTATTACCGGAGGGGTATATTTATCCGAAGGAGGAGCGTCCGGTTCGGGATCTTTTGCGTAAGCGGGCGCATTTGGTGAGGTTGCGGACATCGGTTTTACTGAGTTTGAAGAATATTGTGAGTCGGAACTGTGGGATGCAGGTGAGGGCTTATATTTTAAAAGGGCGCAAGGGGGTGGGGGAGTTATTGGGGGGAAATGATGATTTGGCGTTGGCGGGGCAAGTCAGTAAGGAGGTGATGGATTATGTAAGTCGGAAGATTGAGGAGGTGGAGGAAGCGATCTTACAGCGGGTAGAGATGCAAGAGTCCTATAGGGGTCTTTTGAGTATTCCTGGTGTGGGCAAGATTTTAGCTTTGACGATTATGTTGGAGACGGGTCCGATTGGTCGGTTTGCCGAGGTGGGCCATTACGTATCTTATTGTCGGAAGGTCCCCAGTCGGTGGGTTAGTGATGGGAAGGCCAAGGGAGGGGGGAACAAGAAGAATGGGAATAAGTATTTAGCCTGGGCTTTTTCGGAGGCGGCGGAGTTGGCCCGGCGTTTTCATGCTGAGCCGCGGGCGTATTATCAGCGCAAGATAGCCAAGACGAATGCGATGGTGGCGCATAGTGCTTTGGCGCATAAACTGGCTCGGGCTGCCTATTACATCATGAGGGATGGGGTTTCTTTTCAGTCGGAGAAATTATTTGGTCTGCAGCGGGCTGGGGCGGAGAGTCTGAAAGGGGGGCTGGTTAAGAACCACGAGACTTGATTGGTCCTCCGTCCCACCCCGTCCTGAATAAAGTTATTGGGATCTTTACTGCCCATCCTGTGAGCCACGGGAGGGCTGGTTCACAACCATGAGACTTGTAGGAAATCATTTGGACACAGGATGGAACCGAAGATTTTCTGGTCCGCCAAGAGGCGGAAGGAGTCGTAGCGGTGGGAAGTTATCCACAGCCCCTTCGCTCCCCTGTTCTTGAGGGACGTCGCTTCGGGGCTATGGATAACTTCCTTTATTCTATTTTTGAGGAGTTCCCCAAAAGGGAACTTCTCTGCCACGACTTTGATCCTGATGGGTGCCTGGTGCAGCAGAGAAAGCTGAATACCTTTATAAAGAAATTTCGGCAAGGGTAAAAATAACGGTAACGGCTTTACAGAAGGAAACGAGTCGTTTGCTGCGAGGGAAATAAAAAATCAAAACCTCGTACTTGGAGAAGTTTTTCTCTTGACACGGTGCCTTTTAATGGGTGCCTTTTAATGGGTGCCCTCCCCAAAAATTTCTTGGAGGCGGTAGATAAAGGCATACGCAGCATCACCAGTGTAGCAGTCGCCTGCGCCTGTTCAGGGATCATTATTGGCGTCATCTCCCTTACCGGTTTGGGTCTCAAGTTT
>JAURYC010000102.1 GCA_030654105.1 Deltaproteobacteria bacterium | reverse complement strand
ACCTTATTAACTTCCGAGGGAGGATTTTCCATATCTTTAAGATTTATGGCGCGGATTGCCAACGAACTTGATTGTATAGGAAATTCCTTTTTGGACACGGATGTACACGGATTATCAGGATAAACTAAAAAGAAAATAATTATCTGCGGTTATCTGCGTAAATCTGCGTCCTATTAAATTTATTTTTTAGGAACGAAAATGGAAGCTTTACCCTGGCCCGGACGGAGAGTAAAAATTCGATACGGCGTTATCCCTTTTTGTTTTTTCCTCCTTTTTTCTCTTGCTGCGAAGGCCTGGGGGGTAGAACCGGTTAAAATCGGTCTCTTGATGCCCCCTCAAGAATTCAACACGAGCGCAAGCCAGCCTTACCTCCGGGGAGCAGAGATGGCCGTGGCTGAGTTGAATGCCCGGGAAGGAAAACAGGGGATTCAATTCTTACTTGTCCTGAGGCAAGGCCTTCACACCGGGGAGAAGGAACTCAAGGAGTTACACAAGATTATTTTAGAAGAGCAACTGCATTTTCTTCTGGGGGCCATGGCCAAAGAGGCTATTCTTCCGGTGGCGAAGTTGGCTCAGGAGGAAAGACTTCCCTTTTTGGTTTTCCCTATTGATTTTATGGAAACGATCTCGACCGGAGCAGAACCGGCTAGCCTGTTTTGGATCAGCCCTGCCCCGGAAGCCTTTCAGAGAGCTGCTGTTCGAACGGCCGCCCAATTCCCTCAAAAAAAATTCTTTCTCCTGGCTCAGGAATCTAAAATTGGGCGGAATTGGGTGAAATATTTTTGGGAAGAGTTGCGGAGGTTAAAACCGGACGCTGAGCCCGCGGGAGAGATTTTTCTGGCGAAAAAAATGGGCGATTACGGCCCCTATTTACGAACCGTCCTTGCGGCCAAGACAGAGGTTTGCGTAAGTCATCTCGGCGCAAAGGAATGGCCCCGCTTTGTTAAAATGGCCCAGAAACAGGACTATTTTAAAAAAATAACCCACTTCGAACTGGAAAGTGGAACCCTCGAATCTCTGGTTGCCGTGCAGAAAAATGCTCCGGAAGGAATTTGGGGGATAAGTGCCTTTCCTTTCTGGGCTTTGGGTTGGCAAGAAACCAAAGAATTTGTGTCCCACTACAGAGAAAAAAATCATTCTTATCCGGGTCTGGAAGCTTTAAGCGGGTATGTAAGCATCTACGCCCTTGTGGAAGCGATGAAAAAGGGAGGATCTTTAAACCCGGAAAGAGTATTAAGAATCTTGCCCGGATTGAGTTTCCGCACTCCCATAGGGCCATTGGCTATTCGCCCAACTGACCATCGGGCGTTATGGCCCATTTGGTGCGGGGCAAGCAAGTTCATCTCCGATTATCCCTTTGCTATCCTCGGGGACCTCAAAGCTTTCGGGCCAGACTCGTTTCAGCCATGACTCAACTAAAAGGTTTGGGCCTAAATTCTTAATCCTACTTGCAGAAATAATGGCAACTCATAAACTAAAACGCCCTCCGCTCCGCTATCCTATTATCCCGGTCTATGAAATTTTAAAGAAGACCGCCCAGCGCCTGCCGGAGAAACTGGCAGCCATCGACCCCCGGGGAGGCCGAGAGCTTACCTTTGCCGATCTCGACAAAGAGAGCGATACGCTTGCCGGCGCCTTCTTTTCCTGGGGGGTAGAAAAGGGTGACCGGATCTCTATTTTTATGGAAAATGGGTGGGAATATCTCGTGGGGTTCTACGCCACCATGAAAGTGGGTGCAGTCGTCTCCCCCATGAACCCTACTTTTCGCGAGCGGAAAGTCAAGCATCAGATCAACGACGCCGAGAGCAAAATTCTGATGGTCCAGCATACCCTTTTCCCCATTATTGAAAGGATTCTTCCTGAACTTCCCACCCTGGAGAAAATCATTGTCATCCGAGGGCCGAAGCCCAAGAAAGAAAAGGTCTTCGCTCTTGCGGACCTTTTAAAAGAATCTTCTACTTTTCTTGCTCTCCCCTCCTTGCGAATTCATCCTCAAGAAGATCTGGCCGCCCTTCCTTATTCTTCAGGTACGGCCGGCTTGAACAAAGGGGTGATGATTACCCACTTCAACCTTGTGGCCAACGCCCTCCAGTCCATGCATGCAGTGGAAGCACGTGAGGAGGATATTTTCATCAGCTTCCTCCCTTTCAATCATATTTATGGCCTGACCTACTTTCTCTGTGGCGCCATCTATTTAGGGGTAACCCAGGTGATCATGGCCCGGTTTGAGGCGGAGGAATGTCTGCGCCTTATCGAGAAATACCGCGCCTCCGTGCTTTTCAGTGTCCCACCAGCGCTCCTGGCTTTTCTCAACCTTCCCAATGCCGCCAACTATGATGTCTCTTCTTTACGGTTTATTTGGGTGGGCGCTGCTCCTCTCCCTCCAGTCGTTTCCCGGGCAATCCAGGAGAATTTCGGGGTGCCCGTGGGCCGACATTACGGGCTTAGCGAGGCTTCCCCCACCACTCATGCCAACCTGCCTGGGCGGATCAAAGAGAACTCCGTGGGCATTGCCGTCAGCGATTGCCAAGATCGGATTATGGATTGGCAAACGGGGAAGCAGGAAATGCCAGTGGGTGAACCTGGAGAGTTAGCGGTCCGGGGCCCCAACGTCTTCCAAGGATACTGGAAGCACCCCGAGGACACCCAATTAGCCCTCCGCGAGGGCTGGCTTTACACTGGAGATATCGCTAAAATGGACGAGGAAGGATATGTCTATATCCTGGACCGGAAGAGAGAGATGATTAAATATCAAGATTACCAGGTTGCACCAGCGGAGTTGGAAGCCATCCTGATGGAACATCCGGCCGTGCAAGATTGCGCGGTCGTAGGCATCCCCGATGACCCATCAGGGGAGATCCCCAAGGCCTTCATTGTTTTGCGGGTAGGATGGACTGTTGATCCTGATGAACTCATGGAATTCGTAGCCGACCGGGTCCCTCCTTACAAGCAAATCCGCGAAGTGGCCCTTATCGCCGAAGTCCCCAAAAATCCTTCAGGGAAGATCTTGCGCCGGATTTTAAAAAGAAGTTAACCGAGATTTCTACTTTTTCGCTTTCCTATGTCTTCTTTAGTCATTTTCCTCAATAGCCACAGCGCGGATGGGGAAAGACTCCAGACCTCCCATTTTTGCCGGGAACCCGAAGAACAGGAATCTCTTCTTGGTTAATTTTTTCCAGGTTGGCCAGCCCTTTAATAATGGGGATTTCCCCTGTATGAAAATGTCATTCTGTTGGTGTATGGAGCCTGCTATCCCTTAACCGCGCCAGCGGTCAAGCCCGCGATTAATTGTTTCGCCGCAATAAAGGTAAAAATAATCGCTGGGAGGGCAACGAGGGTTCCCATGGCGGTGATATTTCCCCACTCCACCCCGCTGTCTGTAAGGTAAATGGTTGTGGCTACAGGCAGGGTGCGAGTCATGCGGTTGGTCAAGACCAGAGCGAGGATGAACTCATTCCAGGCGATTCGGAAGGTAAAAATGGCGGCAGCGGCCAATCCGGGTTTAATCAAGGGCAGGATAATTTGGAAGAAGATTTTCCAGGGGCCGCAACCATCTACCACCGCAGCTTCTTCCAATTCCACCGGCACATCGGAGATAAAGCTGATGAGTACCCAGATGGTGAAGGGGAGGTTGAGGCCGACGTAAATAATAATCAATCCCAGCCGGGTATCCGCCAGGCCAAAATAAGTCCAGAGAACGTAAATCGGGACCACCAGAACCGCTGGAGGAATCATCCGCAGAAGCAAAGTACCGAAGGAAATGGTTCCTTTCCCAAAGAAGTTGAAGCGAACTAAGGCATAAGATGCAAACCCCCCAATGATCAAGGTAAAGAAAGTAGATACCAATCCGACAATTAAACTATTCGTCATATAACGAAGAAACCCTTGCTCCAGGAGCACGTTGGTATAATTCATCAAGGTGGGCATGAAAATCCAGCCGAACCCCTTCTCCATAATTTGCACCTGGGTTTTAAAAGAGGTCAAGAATAAGACAATCACCGGGGTAAGATAGACGAAGGCGAGGATAAAGATCAGAATATTTTTCCCTGCCTTCCAGGCTTCCCGACTCGTCCCGGCGGACAAGAACCCGACGTTTCCGGACTCTTTATTCTTCATATTCTCCGAAGCAGAGTAATTCTCTTTCATGGTAAGCTACTTGCTTTCCCTCCGGCCATTACTTTTTGGCTAAAGCAGGTCGGGCAATCATTAAAAAT
>JAURYC010000101.1 GCA_030654105.1 Deltaproteobacteria bacterium | reverse complement strand
GAGGTGCAGCTCTCAGTATCCGCAAAGGAAATGGCCCGGACGAATTCATTGTAGAAGAGATTGAAATATTAATCGAAGCTTTTGCGCACGCCGCCAGGCAGGCTCAAAAGGCAGGGGAGTTCGTGAGTCTTAACTGTGGCTGGCAACCCCATTTTTACGGGGATATTTTTATTACCTTGGATACGCTCTCGCTCAGTCCTTCGAGATCAAAGGGCTTGGCAATAACCCCTTTAAAACCGTACCGCTTAAAGTCCGAAAAAATAGGATCGTTGGAGTAACCGCTCGACACAATCGCTTGGACATCCGGTGAAATTTCCAGCAATTTTTCAAGAACTTCTTTGCCCCCCATTCCACCGGGAACGATTAAACTAATTAAACTCCATTGCGTTGAAATAAAAAAGAGATCGGTGATGGAAGGCATAAGGATTATCCTGTCCTGTAGACAAGGATAAGAAAGTTTTAAGATTAGCCCTCCACGGAGAAAGAGTGGGGGATTAACGGGTAAAAAATAGTGTAGGGGATTGAAAAAAATTTGTCAATATCTATTTGGAAAGGGTAGAAATTTGCTCAAAAATTTACTCGAAAAATCGTCTTTACAAATCCAAAAAGAATCAATATACTCAGGCTTACTATGAAGCTGCTTTTCTCGGAAAAAGAAGTTCAAAAGAAAGTAGAAGCGCTCGCCGGCAAAATATCCCAAGACTTTTCAGGGAAAGAAATTCTTTTGGTGGGAGTCCTCAAAGGAGCCTTTATCTTCATGGCTGACTTGGCTCGCCAAATGACCATCCCCGTGAAAATGGATTTTGTCCGTCTGGCCAGTTATGGCACGGGAATCCGGTCTTCAGGGAAAGTAAAGTTCACCAAAGATTTGGAGACTCCTTTAAGGGGGCAAAACGTAATCGTGGTGGAAGACATTATCGATACCGGAATTACTTTAAAACATCTTTCCCAGTGCCTGAAGGCCCGTAGACCCCGCTCCCTAAAAGTGGTGGCCCTTCTGGATAAACCCGGGCGTAGGGAGGTCAATTTTCATGCCGATTATGTGGGGTTTCGAATCGATGATCATTTCGTGGTGGGATACGGATTGGATTGCGCAGAGGAATACCGCAATTTGCGGGGAATATATGTTTTAAAATAAATTTAGGTAATGGGCAATAGGCCATAGGCAATAAAAGAAAAAAATATCCCTTAGCCCATAGCCTATAGCTCATCGCCCATCACCTATAGCCTATCGCCCATTACCCATTGCCTATAGTTGATATATGATTATCACCTGCCCAATATGCCGGATCAAATTTAACCTGGATGACGAACGCATCCCCGAGGGGAGAGCCAAAGTCCGCTGTTCAAAATGCCAGCACGTATTCCAAGTTCAAAAGTCTTCCCCCTTAGAAAGAACTTCTCCCCCTGATAAAATCCCTCCCTCAACAATTCCGGAAAACTTATACCCAAAAACCCCGCGAAAAATAGAAATGCCGCCGCGAAAAAAACCGGCCGCCAGCCGTTTCTCCTCACCCAGGGTTATTATCATCATTATTCTTATCCTAATCGGCATTGGCTACGGGGCCTCCCTGGTCTGGAAAAATTCTGAGGTTTCCCGAGAAATAGGATCCCGCTTTTCGATCCTGAAGCAGTATTTGGGCCTGAGCGATAAAACCGAGGGCTTCCTTGCCCTGGAAAAAGTGAAGGGATATTACCTGGAGAACAAAAGGCTTACCAGGATTTTTGTCATTGAAGGCCAGGCGGTCAATCATTGGCAAGAAGCTCGCAGCTTTATCAAAGTCAAGGGGACGCTCCTGGACGCCAAAGGTGAAAAGGTAGAGGAAAAAACCGGTTATTGCGGGAATATTTTACTGGAGGAAGATTTAAAGGCTTTTTCCCGAGAAGAGATTGCCAAGAGTCTGTCCTCCCAATTCGGAGAAACATTTTCTAACGTAAACATTTCCCCAGGGAAATCCGTTCCTTTTATGATTGTCTTTACCGACTTCTCTTCCGGCCGAATGCCGGGCAGACCGGAACAACAACCTGCCGCCAAGGCCGGCGAAGGTTCCCCAGGAATTTCTGACTTCCTTGTGGAAGTGGTCAGTTCCCAGAAAGGATCCAGGGACCAGAGTTGGCCCCCCTCTGCCCCTAAATAAGAATGGGTATTTTAGAGAAAGTGCAAGTAAATCTCCCTCTACCCCTGCTCTTGAAAAACTTGTCAGGGGTGTTGGCAATAGGGTTACAACCGGAGATCTATTTCAGCGGCGCCACTCTGGACCACCTTCCCTGGCAGGAAGTCAAGAAGGTGGCCCAGCAATTAAGCCAAAAAAACATTTCCGTAACTTTCCACGCCCCTTTCATGGACCTCAGCCCGGGTGCGGTGGACGATAAAATTCGCGAAATCACCGCTTTCCGATTCAATCAGGTTATGGACCTCGTTCCTTATTTTCATCCTCGCGCCATCATATTCCATCCTGGATATGACCGCTGGCGCTTTGACGACGATGTGGCCCTCTGGGTGACCAATAGCCTTCTAACCTGGAGGCCGCTGGTGGAACGAGCGGAAACGCTTGCCGTAAAGCTGGCCCTGGAAAATGTCTTTGAAGAAAATCCCTCCATTCTCACGAAACTCCTCCAAGCCGTTCATTCTCCTTTCCTGGGTTACTGCCTGGACACGGGGCATGGGCACATCTTCTCGGAAGTGGCGATCAGCGAGTGGATCGAGGCTCTCGGTTCTTACCTGGTCGAAGTTCATCTTCACGATAATCACCGCCAGGCCGACGAGCATCTTCCCATGGGACTGGGAAAGATTGATTTTGACGGAATTTTTTCTTGCCTGCGGGCCCAAAATCTTCAGCCCATCTACACCATTGAACCCCACCTGGAGGAGCACCTCGAACCCAGCCTGCGGGCCCTCGAAAAATACCTTAAATAAAGGGTTCAAGAATAATTTTATTTTCCCTTGACCCCTTGACCCCTGGGACCCTGGGACCCTATTTCTTCAAGGAGGGCGGCGGTCAGGAGAGGAAACATGATCTCATGGTGGCCAGTGAGGTGAAACCCTTTTCCCCCTTCGAGAGTCGGCCGGCGGACGACGTTGGTCAAAGGTCGATAATGGGGAAGAAAATCCATATTCACCGTGGTGAAATGGGTCACCCGGTAACCCAGATTGCGCACCAAAGTTAAAGCTTTTAGGAATACCTCAGGCATAATCACCGCCGATCCGAGATTCAAGTATACCCCTCCCTGAAGTTGAGAGATCATGGCGGCGAAAAGGCGAAAATCCACGTGGCCCGCTCCGCCAATGGCCTCTCCACAGGCCTGGGGGTGGAGGTGGATAATGTCTGTTCCCATGGCAACATGGACGGTCACAGGAATCCCCATTTTGACTCCCACAGCAGTGATACTTTTTCCTCGATAGGGAAATTTGCGCTCCCGGATCATTTCTCCCACGGAACGACCGATCCCCCACCCTTTGGGCCAGCCTTCGTTGATGGCTTCATTGATCATCTGGCCCGTTTCCCTGGCCATGCCAAAAGTACCCTGGCCGATTCCGGTTGCCACATCCTCCGAGGTTTTTCCCCCGAAGGCAACCTCAAAGTCATGGATAATTCCGGCCCCATTCATGGCTAAGGCCTGGATAACCCCCTTTTCCATCAAGTGCACAATCAATGGGTTCAGCCCCACTTTAATCGGGTGCGCGCCCATTCCCAGAACCACAGGCTTTCCCTTCTGGTGGGCTTTTTGGATTCTCTCGACGATTTCTTTAAAATCTTTGGCGGCAAGAATATTCGGAAGGGAACCCAAAAATTTTTTGAAGGAAGCCGGGGCGCGGACGGGGCAGGCAAAATTTTTCCAACTCACCAAGCTTTTTCTTCCCTTAAGGGAAAAAGTTTTTATGCCCTCGAGGGATAGGGGTTTGATTGCTTCTTTCAGGGGATACCTCTATTAAAAAAACGCTATGCGCATAGTGCTAAGCGCTAAGCGATTTTGGGTTACGTGGGCTTTTGGAATAACATCCGGTCCACCATCTCGCAGAGAACATGGCCGATGGTGATATGCACCTCTTGAATTCGCGGAGTAATCGGCGAATCTACCACCAGGGCAATGTCCGTTAATTTCGCTAAATCCCCCCCGTCCCCCCCTGTCAGGGAAATTGTTTTCAGCCCCATTTCTTTAGCTGCCTTGATGGCTTTAATAACGTTCGCGGCTGTCCCGCTGGTGGAGATGCCGATGGCCACGTCTCCTTCTCTCCCTAAAGCTTTCACTTGCTTGGAGAAAGAATCGATATATCCATAATCGTTGCTGATGCTGGTTAAAATCGAGGTATCTGTCGTCAGCGCAATAGCGGGCAGAGGTGGTCGTTCGATCTGATAGCGGTTGACGAACTCGGCGGCAATGTGTTGGGCGTCGGCTGCGCTGCCGCCGTTCCCGAAAAGGAGAACCTTATTGCCGGCCTTGAAGGCTTCTACGACCATCCCGACGGCTTGTCCCAAAACTTCGGCATTCTGCCGAATAAACCTTACTTTTAGATCCGCGCTTTCCCGGAAAGTTTGCATGATTTCATCCTTCATAACTTCCTCCAACCTTACGCTCTGCGCATAGCGCTAAGCGCCCGGGCCTTATCGAATTTTTCCTTTCAACCCGCGACGCGCACCCCGCAACTCGTAATTTTTTTTAGCTTTTGTTTTTCAACTCGAAACCTGAAACTCGGAACTCGCAACTTTTTCTTTAATAATCTCATTCACTCTTTCCTGCATCTGCCGCAGGGTCTGTTCGTCGAAAGGCGCTACGTTCTTCAAGCTTTCATCCAGCGGATCCCGGGGATCGAAATTTTGCAAAGTGTAGCGCTTTGCTCCTCGAACCCTCCGGGCTAAGGTGTAGACTTCTTCTTCTCCAATGAACGTAGGAACCAGAGTGGTACGAAATTCGTAGTCCCCTGGGCCTTGAAGAAGGATCTGGATGCTCGCTTGAATTCGGGCTAATCCTTCTTCCCCCAGGGGCACGCCGGCGATACTGGCATAGCGATGCGCCTCCAAAGGGCCCTTGAGGTCCATGGCCACATAATCCAGGAGCCCTTCCCCCATCAGACCTTGCAGGACCTCGGGGCGCGTTCCGTTAGTGTCCAGCTTGATCCCCAGGGAAACGCCGGGCGGAGTCAGGCCTGCCGCGGACTTCAGATAACGAATCAGGGGAAGGAGCCAGGGATGGAGGGTCGGTTCCCCGCCGGTTAGGCAGATGCCATCGATCCAGCCTTTGCGTTTTCGTAAATTCTTAACAATCTCCTCTAAGGGAAAATCCGGATATTTCTCCGGCAGAAAGACCAGCTCGTGGTTATGGCAGTAAAGGCAACGAAAATTGCATGAGGGGAGGAAAAGAACGGCCACGACTTTCCCGGGCCAATCCGAGAAAGAGGTCTCGATAAATCCTTTGATGGGATAGTCCATTTCCAGCTTTCAGCGGTCAGATGGCAGCGATCAGCGGTGATGCTGATGGCTGATTGCTGATGGCTGATGGCTTATTGCCGCGAGGTAATTCTTGATGCGGATCGCCCCGGTTATGGAAGAGGAATCGTCCAATACTAAGATGGGTAGCTGGGTCTCCGCCAAACTGACCAATTCATGCCAGGCCAGGTGGGCCAAGGAATCGGGGTTATCCGGACTTAAAACTTCCACTGTTATACCCAACTTTTTCAAGTCCGCGCTCTTCTTGACGTATTCACACTTTTCACAGCCTTCCTTGGTAAAGAGCGTCACCTTCCCTCCTTCTTTTCCATTCCCTGGGGCGCAGATACCAAAAATTTTAAACGCTATGCGCATAACGCTAAGTGCTTAGCAGATTTCTGGGTTTATCTGCGTTCCTCAATGATTGTTTCCGGTAAGTCAAACGGGCAAGCCGGCCGAACTGGCCAATTTTTCCGGCTTAGGGCTTTCGCCTTCAGGCCTCGATTCCCGATGATCGCTTTCGGAAAAATATTTTTGGTTACGAAAGCGGTCGCGTAGCTCTCCTAATTTCCCTTTGTTCCAGCTGGATATCTTGGTGAAATAGCCTGTGATCCGGGTAATGCCTTCGATATGAGTTGAACCGCAATAAAAACATTTATCGTTCAAGCCCCGGGCCGTCCGCCCACAGTCAGTGCAGGTAGTAAATTCCGGCGAAAACGCGATCTGGTCGTTCTGGGAATGGCGAAAAACTTTGATTACGAAATTCGCCAGGGATTCTTGGGAAGGCCGGGCTTCTCCCAACCAGATGTGGGTCAAGGCCCCGGCCTCAATCAAGGGATGAAAGAGGCCTTCCTTACGCACCCGGTCGATGGGGTTCAAGACCGATCCCACGTTCAAGTAGGTAGAATTGCTGTAATAGACTTCTCCCCGGGAAATGTCCCCTTTGACGATGTACCCCGAGCGGGGGGAAAAGTCCCTTAGATCCAGTTTGGCAAAACGGTAGGCCGTGGACTCCGCTGGAGTTTGTTCCAAGACAAAACGCATGTTATGTTTTTGGCTCATCTTGTCGGCCAAGAGCTTCATGTAGGCAATCACTTTCAGGCCGAACTTCAAGGCCGCATCGGACTCATGCAGCTGTTGGCCCAGGTGTACCTGGATCATCTCATTCAAGCCCACCATGCCGATCAGGTTGGTCACCCGGTGCATGCGCAAATAGGGCATGCCGTCTTTATTCATGGTCAAAAGGGCTAACGGCCCGTTTTCCCCCAAGGACAATAAGCGTTCTAAGAAAACCTTTTTTTCTAAGTGGGCCCGCACCGCCTTGTTGAAGGATTCAGAGATTTTGGCAAAAAGTTTGGTATCCTCTCCGGCGCATTGGTAGGCAATGCGCGGGAGATTCAGGGTAACATTCTGCAGGGCGCAGTAGCGCATGCGCCAGGGGTATCGGGCATCTTCCAGGTCAGACTGCTCCAGCTTGAAGCTCAAACGGCAGCATTCCGAAACCTTGGCTGTGTTCCCCCGGTCGAAAAGAAAATAGGTGTTGCCCTTCTCCGCGGCTACATTACAGATGTGCAGCAAGAAATCCATGTGGCCGGGAGTTTGAAAAAATTTTTCGGTGATGTGTACCAGCGGTTTAGGAAAGAAGAAAGGCCGGCCTACGGCATCCCCGTCCCGGTAAACATCGAAGAGGGCCCAGACAAACCTCTGGGCCTGGCTGGCGTATTCGGCATAGGTTTTTCCCGTATACTCTCCACCCGGCCCGATGGCCATCACCTTCTCGAAATGCTTAGGCACTTCCCAATAAAGATTGATATCCGTGAAGATCGCTTGTCCGCCCCGCGCCACCGCTTGCTGGGAGAATTCATAGATAAGCATCTGGGCCAACTGATGCACTTCCCGGTCGCTCAGGCCTTCGAGGTAAGGGGCAAAGAACAGGTTGACGGCATCCCAACCGATGGCTCCAGCGAAGTTGCTTTGCAGGGCAGCGGCAAACTTAACCATATGAGCTAATAACACTTCGGGATGCTTGGCCGGCTTGGCCACGGAAAGGGAATTCGGCAGGTTGAGGCCAAATTTTTTGATGTATTCCAATGACTGCCCCGAACAGTATGGCCGGTCGATAAACCCCAGGTCATGGAGGTGGAGGTCGCCGCGCATGTGAGCATCGCCGATCTCCTGGGAGAAAACGTTGAGCAAAGCGTATTCTTTCTTGATCCGCTCGGCCAGGGTGAGATTCGTGGCCTCGGGCCCGTGAGGAACATTAGCATTTTCCCGATTGGGGTGAAGGATAAGTTGATCGACATCATAAAGCGGAACCCCCAGGCGGGTGTGCATCTTGCGGGCTTCCTCCAACCCATACTCAATGAGTTTCACATCTACCAACTCACGGACCAGAGGGGCAGTGACCAAGGAGATCTTAGAGGTGATAATCTGTTCTTCCACCTCGCGGCTAATCCGCTCAGCCGTGTCCCGGTCGATGGTTGTCTCCCGTAAGAGCGCATCCACAATTCGCTGCCGATTCCAATCAGCAAGCGTCTCGCTGGAAGTGCGGACGAACAGGGCCATGTCGGTAGTTTCATTCCCCCTGCCCTCTGAAGCGACCCAGGCGTTTGTCGTTTCTGAAGGGGGGTTCTGTCTCCCGGCCCCGTCAAAGGCGGGTGGAGACTGGGTGGGAATGAGGCTTTTGGCTTTCCTGGTACTTTCTTCTTTTTCCTGCCCGCCGAGACGCACCTGAGGGTCAACAGCTCCCATGTA
Source organism: Deltaproteobacteria bacterium (assembly GCA_030654105.1). Lineage (NCBI taxonomy): Bacteria > Pseudomonadati > Myxococcota > Myxococcia > Deltaproteobacteria bacterium. The sequence continues at coordinate 8,007 of JAURYC010000101.1, read as the reverse complement.
CTGACCTCCTGCAAAAAGTAGCTTATATTGTATAAGATAAAACTTTTACCACTATATATTGTGTTCGTCAAGAGAAAAATGAGGATGAGCTGAAAATAGTTTTAGAAGGAGGATTATTTATTTTTGCAAGGGCATAACCTATTGAAAAAAAAGAGAAAACATGAAACCACGGAGAGGAGAGAAAATATCTCTATGCTCTCTGAGGTTTGTTTTTAACAATATCTTCTTTAGCCCGAGGCTCTCAGCGAAGTTCCTTTGCTATCTTTACTGTAAGATCTCCTAATAAATTCGTATAACTTCCCAGCTCGTTGTCGTACCAACCATAAACCACGGCTTGGGTCACGGGAATTTCAGCCACGCAGGATGCCCCTTCTTTAACGACCCCCTGGGGCAATCCCGGAACCCTGGATAGGTCAACGCAAATGTGAGCGGTTCGCGTATGAGTCTCTGTACCCTCGATCATGGCGGCGGCGTAGGGTATGCCGATAATGTCCGTAGAGACATTCTGGCGCTCACTGAAAAGCAAGTATTTGCTCATGTAAGTCTCGGAGGCTTTCTGATAAACCCGGTTGATCATTTCCCGGTTGATCGGCCGCTCTAAGCTTTCATCCTGAATGTTTACGACTAAAACGATCAGAGAGCCCGTACTGGTGGGAATACGAACGGATTCCGCGATGAACCCGATGCGTTTCATTTCGGGAATTACCAGCGCCAGGGCCTTGGCCGCCCCCGTGGAAGTAAGGATGATGTTGTTCATGATCGACCGATTTTTTCTCAAGTCCTTTGATTTGGCGTCGGGAAGGCGGTCCAGGACCTCCTGCGATCCGGTAGCGGCATGGACGGTCACCATCGAGGCGCTGAGGATCTTATCGGCGCCGAAATAATCCAGCAAGGGTTTGACCATAAAAGCCAGGCAGGTGGTGGTGCAGGAGGCGGCTGAGATCAGGCGTTGCTGTTGGGGGTGGTATTGGTCATCGTTGATCCCCATCACCACGGTTACGGCGTCCCCTGGCATGGCCTGGGACTTTTCCTTGATTTTGAACGGGGCGGAAACGATAACCTTTTGGACACCGGCTTGAAGGTGCCCCTGGAGCGAACCATTTTTATAATCCGGTGGCGCCGTGGGGTCTAAAAACTTCCCCGTGGCATCTACCACCAGAGGAACTCCCAGGCCTTTCCAAGGAAGGTCTTTAGGGTTACGATCCTTACGCAGGACGGTTATCGGCGTTCCCGTGACCTCGAATGTTCCATGTTCCTCGTTGCAATTCTCTATGATCCGTCCAGCTTTGTGGCCATAAAGGTACTGCCCCAGATATCCGTATGTGCTATCCCTTTCGATGTAGCTGGCTATATCTTCCAATCCTCCACCCGCTTCTCGGCCAACATTAACAACGAGCTCTGAAAAATAACCGCGGGCAATATGATGCCAGACCGTGAGTTTTCCGATTCGGCCCAGCCCATTAATCCCCAATTTCAGCTGGCTCTTCTCCCCTTCCTTCACTTTAAGATGATCCGCCATAATAACACCTCCCTGGAAAGGAATTTTTTTCAATGGGACGCTGATGAAAACTGAGATTCGCTAAGCGCTTAGCGCTAGGCGCATAGCGTTTCCATTTTTAGGTATCTGCGGCAATCTGCGTCCTAATAAAGGAGCAATGGGTTCTTACATCAAGATGGGGTAGGGATCTCCTTCGGCCTTGATTTCATGTTGCCCTAAATAGACCAAGCCTTTTCTTCCATCCAGGCTTAAGTAAGCCCCTCGCTTAACCTCTGTGCCTTTGATCAGGAAACGGCCTTCATTTTCTAAAACCACCAAGTTGCGGCAACCCACGACCGCCGTTTTATCCAGCTCAAAAGCTACGATGGCCGCGTGAGAAGTCTGGCCCCCCTTCGCTGTCAACAGGCCATCCGTAAGGGAGATTTCATGGATGTCTTCCGGGACGGTATCCGAACGGACTAAGATCAGCGGCGTGCCCGGCTCTTCCTGGCGCAAGCGTTGGATGTCTTGCAAGGTAAATACGACCCGCCCGGAGAGAGCTCCACCGCTAACCCCGATTCCCTTCCCGATAAAATTTTCTTGCAAGAAAGCCGAAGGGAAGAACACCTCAAATTTTTCCCTTTTGGTGGAAACCATGTCCCGGGTCTGAAGAATATAGAAGCCGGTCTCCTTGGGGTTTTCATAAGTAAATTCGACTTCCTGCGGATTCCACTTTTTTTCATAAACCAAGCTTTTGGCAATCTCGAAAAGTCGCTTGTAAACTTCCGGGAAGTCTTCTTCCAGGTTCCCTTCCGTCCCTTCCGATTCCTGTTGTTCTTTAGAAATCGGATAAGTCGAAACCAGCCCCCCGACGATGTCTTCCCCCTGGTTGCCGGGGGTAAAGTCCCCCCATAGGGCCACACGCCTGATTTTATGGTAGGGATGGGCCGTAAAAACTACCCCGCTCCCGGAAGAGAGGCTGAGGTTGCCAAAAACCATAGCTTGAACGATTACCGCCGTTCCCCAGGAATCCGCGATGCCCATGATTTCCCGGTATTGTTTTGCCTTGAGGGAATCCCAGGAAGTAAGAACTTGCTTGATGGCTACCTGGAGCTGAGCCCAGGGGTCTTCATAAAGGGTGATATGCCTTTCCTCCACCGCCCGGCGATAGGCCAGGGCCAGCTGTTTCATCGCCTCACCGGAAAACCCCCTCTTCTTCTCCACTCCATACCTGGATTTAAACTTTCTCATGATCTCATTGAAGATTTCCCGCTCCACCCCGTAGGACATACCCCAGGATTGGATAAACCGGCGGTAGTTATCCCAGGCGAACCAGGCCTCTCCCGTCGACCGGGTTAAAGCTTCCACGATTTCTTCATTAATTCCCACGTTCAGAAGAGTGGCCATCATCCCGGGCATGGAGATGGTCGACCCACTCCTCACCGCCAGGAGCAAAGGACGGGCGGGGTTGCCGTATTCCCGCCCGGTGGCGTGTTCAATTTGCTGCAGCCCAGCGCGAATCTCTCGTTCAAAATGATCATAGGCATGCTTATACTGCTCGATGATCCGCAAGCAACGGAAGACCTCCGTAGTGAGGATAAACCCCGGAGGAACCGGAATCCCTTCGGATGCCAGTACCGCCAAATTATACCCCTTGCTTCCGAGATGGATCAGGTCATTGGTCAGACGGTTAGGATGGTAAATGGGACAGGAGACCTTTTTGGGATCGTAGGTCATCAGGAGATCCAGGTCGGTTTCATTCAAAGTTTCTTTCTGCTCGGAGAGAATGAGTTGAATCCTGGCCAAGAAAATATCCAGGACCTGCAGGCCGAAGGTACTGGAGATCAGGTCTCGTATAAATCTCTCACCGATCTGGTGTACGAATTCTTGCGGTCCTACCTCCCCCCCGGAGGAAATAAGATACTTGGAAAGGATATTCTTTTTGCCCATCTGGAGAATTAAGTCCGTAAGATTACTCTTGTGGGCGTTGACATAATAGACCGAGAGGATGTCCTTGACCCCTTCGGAAAACCCCCGAAAAATATCCAGGTACTGGGTGAAACCGAATCGTTTAATCTCCAGAGATTTTTCCAAAAGCTTCAGTTGGGTATCCACCCGATGAGAGGATATGCCATCCAGCTGCATGGCCCGGAAGACGTAACGGATGCACTGGATGATCTCAAAGAAGGTTGCCCGGGTAATGAAGGATAAATCCAGAGAGTCGATCATTCTTTCCAAGTAGATATATGCCAGATTTTCTAAGCGGAAGGTCAAGCTGAGGGCGTCGAACTTCTTCTCCCGGTACCGGCCGTACATGGAGGGAATATCCACAGCGATGTGCCTCTTACGGTAAATATCTTCCCGGGCCTCAAAGCGTTGGGGGGAAATAATGATCTCCTTCAGCCCCTCCAGATAAGTCAATAGATGCTCCAGGCATTCCTGAGTATTATTTCGATCCAAGGTTTTTTGGAGCGAATCCAAACCTTCGAAACCCCAGCGGGAAGCTTCCTGAAGATGGTAGCTGATTTCCTGGAACCCTAAGTTGTATTTCTGGTTGACCAGCCGATATATTTTGATGAGCAGGGCTACCCGCTTTTTTTCCGTGGCGGAGATGGAGGTCATTCCCGCCATAAAGGCTTCAATCTCCGCGTCGGTCAACCCCAGTAGATCTTTCTCTTTGGTAAATCCCTTTTCTTCGAAGATTTTACGTAGAATCTGATGGACTTCATCAACGCAAGGTCCTGCCGCCTCCAGCTTCTCGAAGATTTCCGGAGGAAGAAAATTCCTCAGACCACTTTTGTTTTTCAGCCGCCAGAACCGGAATATTTCTTTAATAAAACCCTCGATCAGGTTGCTGCTTTCCACATGACTTTGCTTGCGGAGAAAATGGATCAGGGTATCCCGGCGGTGGGTGATTTCATCGATTTCGGTGGTTACATCGCGCAGTCGTCCCTCGGCCCCGATCTCGTTGAAATAGACCGGCAAAAGTTTGGTCAGTTGCTTGATCAAGTTGTAGACCGGCTCAATGTCGGCGTTGAGCAGTTTGGTCACTTCTTTCTGGAAGAGGTCGGTGTCCCGGATGCAGGTGCTCCCCAACTTCAGGTTGATGATCAAGGCCGAAAGGAGGGTGCTGCACCATTTGGGGTTGCGAGCGATAAGGTCCAGCCAGACCCGCACATTGATCAGGTGGCAGGGGTTGCAGATCAGCTGCCAATTGGCATTGACTCCTTCCACCCCCGGGTATTGAAAACCGAAATGGAGGACCTGTTCTAAAAAAACTTCCACCAGCGGGCTGTAGCCGCGATTAAAAACTTCTGCGCCGATGGTCTGAATGCACTGGAGAGCTGTCTGCGGGTAATTTTCCACGCTCGACTTGAGCAAGGAAAAGGTTTTCAAAAGGAATTTGGCCATCCGTTCCGGTGGTTCTTTCCGGATCAGTTCCACCAGCGTATAGTTGATCTCGCGCAGCGTTTCTTCATGGATATCCTGCAGCCCTTTGATCTCCATGATCTTGAAAAGGATTAGCATCTTCCTGTTCCGGGTGAGTTGATCCTCCACCTCTCTCTTTACATCTATTGCGGGGCCGTTGCAGTGATGGGGAATTTCCTTGTAGGCCCGGACGATCTCCAGGTATCCTGGTAGATTGAGGAGGCTGCGCAAGGCTCCCATGGAACCATCCCCGGAAACCAATCGATCCTCCGTGGAAAACTTATCTAAGGCGGCCAGGAATTCTTTGAGGCGCGGATGGGCAATCTTCTCCAGGATGTCCATTTCTTTCCCGCCTGGGCAGGCAGCAATATCGAACTCCTTACTGAACCATAGGCAGGGGTCTTCTTCCTGAAGCCAATACCGATAAGTAGCCTGGAGGCTGCGGATGAGCAGGCCGTTGAACTCGGCAAATCTCGCCTCTTCCGGTAATTTCCGCAGGAGGATCTGCCCGATCCGTTTCAAGGGAATGTGGCTGGAGGCCAAGAAGAAAAATTGTTTTTCCGGAAGGGAAGAGAGTCGTTGAAAACAGGCACGCAAAACGGTCAGGAGTTTTTCCTGATTGTCCCCGTTCAATTCACTGGCAATCTTTTCGGCATAACCGAGGAGATAATCGACCCCCTTGGTTTCCAGGGCGTCCCGGCCTGAGTTCATCACCGCGTCGAAAAAAACATCGATGATCACCCCGATGGCCCATGGTCCTTTGGGGTGGCGCGCATAGGCGCTAAAGTGTTTCAGGGCAAAGGCGCGCATTTCCCGCAGAATGATTTCCCAATTTTTAAAGGGGTGGTTCAATTCAAAAAGGAGGGCGTCGATGGTCTTTTGAATGCCCCGGAAACCTTCCACCGTTTCCTGGAGGACTTCGTATTTAGGGTCTACCGCCACTTGCTTAACGGCGGTTTCCTCCAAGTTAATGCGCAGGGCATCGGATTCGAACCCACCCTGAGAAATCTCTTGGGTTCTCCGGTCTCGCTCATCCTCTTGCGGCAAGCTTTTGATAGTCACCGGAATCGACCCCCTCTTTTACACCGTCTTTTCCGAATCCATATGCCGGATGAGGTCCAGGACACGGTTGGAGTAGCCCCATTCATTATCGTACCAGGCCAGGACTTTTACCATGGTTCCAATGGCCTTGGTCGATAAGCCGTCCACAACAGATGAGTGGGGATCACCCAGGAAATCTACTGAGACCAGCGGTTCATCTGTATACCCCAGGAAACGGTTGGACGCCTCCTGGAGGGCCCGGTTCACTTCCTGGACATTAGCCTCTTGCTCGATCTCCATCACCAGGTCTACCAAAGAAACATTCGGAGTGGGAACGCGCACGGCCAGCCCGTCAAACTTGCCCTTCAATTCAGGGATCACCAGGGCCACGGCGGAGGCCGCACCGGTCTTCGTGGGGATCATGGAAAGGGCGGCTGCCCGCGCTCTTCTGAGGTCGCTGTGGGGAAAATCGAGGATGCGCTGGTCATTGGTGTAGGAATGCACCGTGGTCATAAGCCCCCGGCGAATGCCAAACTTTTCCAGGATGACTTTGGCGACCGGGGCCAGGCAATTCGTGGTGCAGGAGGCGTTGGAAACGATATGGTGCTCGTAAGCGTTGTAGTCATATTCATTCACCCCCATCACCACAGTAATGTCTTCGTTCTTGGCTGGGGCGGTGATAATAACTTTTCGGGCCCCGGCATCCAGATGACCCCGGGCTCGATTGGCTTCCGTGAAAAGACCGGTAGATTCCACCACATACTCTACGGACAAATCCCTCCAGGGAATCTGGGCGGGGTCTTTTATGGCGGTAATGACCACTTCTTGGCCGTTGACCACCAACCCTTTCTCCTTGACCTTTACTTCCGCATTCAGCCGCCCCATAATAGAGTCGTATTTCAGCAGATGCGCCAAGGTAGCATTGTCGGTCAGATCGTTGATGGCCACGATCTTAATTTCCGAGAATTCCTCGGCCTTCAAAGCAGCTCGCATCACGCTCCGGCCGATCCTTCCAAAACCATTGATGGCAACCCTGATAGGCATAGGCATTCCTTTCTAAAAAGCGGGACCTAAAACCTTTTCCTTCTTGTTTTTCGGGAGCATTTTCGCCCTCGGCTTATATATTAAAAATAGCACCAACTTTTTTACTTGTCAAAACCTTTCCGAAGAAAGCTTGCCCACCTTCACTTTCTATATTCAGTTGTAAATTCAAAAAGATTGGCAAGAAGGAGGCAGGGAGGTGCTGAGTGCCGGCCAATCGGCGGGAAAGGCTTATCCGACATCCTTCCACCTTATTTCCGCTAAAAGAGAGCCAAAAAGAGTTGCCCCGTTTGCTGAAACGGTATAAGTCAAGCTCCAAAATAGGAACGAACAACTGCCTTACTGGTCAAACGAAGTACCTTCCTGCCTCCATGGGCTTGTAAATATTAAATAAATCAAAAAGTGAAGGTAGGCTGATTAAATGCCTTGACAAAATTCTAACCTTTCTGTAGGATGCCTCGAAATTTGTCATCTGATCATTTTTCCCAAAGAGGAGTGGTTTTTTTAACTAAATCCCGCCGAGGGGGTCTAATGAAATTAGGGCATTTCATATTCAAAAAGGAGATAACAATGTCAAGGCAGAAACTTCTTGGAACATAGTTCGTGGGATTGGTGGTCTTTTTATTGTGGGTAAGCCTGACCCCTGCCGTTGTAACGGCGCAGGTTAAACCAATCACCCTTTTAAAAAGGGTGAAGCGGCAATAATCGAAATGAATTAGCTGTCATCCAGGGGGAGAAAATGTCCTTGGGCAAGTTGGAACAAATCCAGATCGGCGTGGAAAAAGTGTCTAGCGGCGTCTCGGGAGCCGTTATCACTCTCCGGAACCCTTCCCACAATTTTCGATTATGAAATGCTCAAAGAGGAAGAGATATGAAACGGATAAGACCATTTCTGTATTTTGAGGTTGGTACGGTATCGGTGGCGGTGGGGATTTTGGCGAGGGAGGGGTTTGGTGCGTATCCCTTGGCAGGGGGTACGGATTTATTGGTGCGGATGAAGCGGGGGGATTTAGCGCCCG
>JAURYC010000100.1 GCA_030654105.1 Deltaproteobacteria bacterium | reverse complement strand
ATGGAGTTTGATATGAATGTAGGCCAGATCCTGACCCTGGCGTCCCATAAGGTTCCTGAGCGGACAGCCCTTCTTTGTGAAGATAAAAAGTATACTTTCCAGGAGTTCAACCGGCGGGCCAACCAATTCGCCCACTCCCTTCTGCGTTTCAACCTGCAAAAAGGAGATAAAGTTGCTGCCCTGCTCTTCAACTCGAATCCGTTTGTCGAGGTCTATTTGGGAACAGCCAAGGCCGGAGGAGTTTTCACCCCGATCAATTTTCGCCTGGCGGCGGATGAAGTTTTTTATATCCTCGATCATTCCGATGCCCGTTTTTTTGTATACGGAGAAGAATTCATCCCCCTTAGAAAGAGGGATCCTCGACAGCTCCCCTTGAATTCTTTTTAATCCTTTTCCACCCCCTTTTTTATGACTTCGGCAATTCCTTGATCTCCATCAATCTTTACGTAATCCCCCGTGGCGATGACTTCCAGCGGGTTTTGATCGAGCCGGTCCACCAAAGGGATGTTCCCCATGGCCGCACCCACGGCAATGATAGGCTCGGCTTCTACATTGATCATGGCCGCCGGGGCTGTCCTGCGCTTGGCCATGGCATAAATGATGTAGGGGCCGGCGGTAGACCCTTTGCCATGAGGGAAGACAAAGATTTTCCCGGTGAGGGATTGCCCTTCTAATTCATGTCCCTTTTCCACCACGATTCCTTTATCTGGATTCACCCCACCGAGAAAACTCACTGGCTGGCGGGTAACCACAGCTTCTCCCTCGGCCTTTCCACCAATGACCTTGCGTCCTTTCAGGATGATCTTCACTTGGACCTCCTCCATTGCCCTCTGAGCGCTGCTTGGATACAATCTCTCGTTTCCCCAAAAATGACATCCACATTGCATGCCCCGGGGATAAAATAGGCCCCCCGGGCGCTGTTGGTGGCCACTGTTTTTACCCCCTCAACCAGGTGAAAAGGAGCTCCCGGGGCAACGCATAGGTCTGTGGTTACCAACCCCCCTGCTTTTTCGATGATTTCCACCAGGCCCATGCGTTGGGCAATATCCTTGAGATGGCCTGAAGTGGCCACCCAAAGCCGGGTGTTTTCGTGGATCTTCTTGCCCTCCAGCAGGGAGGCGATCTCCCGGATCTGCGGGAGGCTACAGTGAGGACAGCCAAAGCAAACTAAATCGATTTCTTCTTTCTGGGTCGTGGTCAGTTTTTCGAAAGAAGTCCGTATCTCTTGGGGGCCTACCGCAATCGAATATTCAGGTTTTTTACCGCCAAAGGCCACTTCTGCGGTCGGAGCTTCGGGGGTGATACCCGCCAGGTGGCAGAGGGAAATGGCTCCGGCCGTGGGCATGGGGGAAATAAGAAAACGGATCTGGTCCTGACTGAAGGTTGGGGGAAGCCCTACGACTACGGGGGTCTTTTCCACCAGAGTTCTCCCCACATAAGATCCGATTGCGGAATACTCGGAGAGCGTCAAGGAAGAATGGTCCAGTCCTGAGAGGTCCACTAAGACTTGACCATAGCGGTTCTCTTTCAGGTGGAGCCCGAATTCCGGGGTTACCCCGGTGATGGCAGCGGCGATGACCGACGGCGATCCCTCCCGATTCCCTCTTGCCCCAAAAGCCGAGTTGACAAAAGTTGCCCCGGCTGAACCTCCCCAAGCAAAATGGGTTCCCGGCAGGGGTAAATTACCCAGCTGGTAGGGTAGGCAGCTCCCTAAGGGGATGGCTCCCATCTTCAGGTAGGGGTCGTCTGCCCTTCGCTGGTTGAAGACGAGCTTCTCCGGGAGGCCCATCTTTTGCCACTGCTGGAAATCCACGGAGCAGGGGTTGGTGGAAGTGAATACCTGGAAGCGGGCCCCTCCATTGAGGAGGTCGTTCATCCACTCGATATTCTCTTCCCCCGATATCAAATAGCTCCGTCCACCCACATGGCAGGAAGAAACCGGGATCATTCTTTGGGCCCCGTAAATCTCTCCCAGGGTGACCAAAAGTCGCATGGCGCTTTGGGGGCCCATGCCCCAAACACCATCCAGCATCTTTTTTTCTTTGTCGGTAAGATTCATTTCTTTCTCCCCCAGGGAAGCCCATTTTGCCCATTCTTTTTACTGCCAGTCCGGCCGCCATTCCCTCCAGCGTGGATTGAATTTCATAGATTGCGCCAATATCTTCCAACGAGAAGCGGGGATTTTCCGTTCCTTTATAAGGAACAATTTTGACCAACCCTTCCAGTTCGAGTTGTTTAATCACTTCCCGGAGGACGGTCCGGCTGACTTGCTGTTGATCGGCCAGAGTGGATTCGACCAGCCGGGATCCTGGAAGAAGGCGGCCGGATAAAATCTGCTTTTTGAGATCCGTATAGACGGCTTCCCGCAGCGGTTTGCTCCGCGATAGAGCTTTTTGAAGCGGCATAAAATTCCCGGGTATCGTTTTCAAAATTGTTTACAATATTGTCTAATATATGTCAAGGGAAAAGGAAATTATAAGAATCCATTCCGAGGGGGTAGTCATGAAGAAGCGGATTAACCGGATTTTCCCCCTTCTTGGGCAAAGCGGTCCCAGGCTGACCCGATGCCCCTGGATTTCAGGGCCACTTTTTGTACTTTCTCAGAAGGGGTTTTAGGGAGGTGGGGAACAAATTCCAGGTAACGGGGGACCATGAATTTAGGTAGCCTAATTTGGCAACATTCGATTAAATCTTGAGGCTCCACCGTATGCCCTTCTCGCAGAACTACATAAACTTTAATTTCTTCCCCCAGGATCGGGTCGGGTACTCCTACTGCCGCCGCTTCGGCCACAGCCGGATGCTCCATGAGGACTTTTTCAATTTCATAAGGGGTGAAGTTCTCCCCGCCGCGGCGGATTCTTTCTTTCTTCCGGCCGCAAAAATAATAATACCCCTCAGAATCAACCCTTCCCAAATCGCCGGTATGAAACCATAGGTTCCGATAATCATTCAGGGTCTCTTCCGGCATCTTATAATACCCGTTGAACATGATAAAGGGCTTCTTGGGCCGGATGACGATCTCTCCCACCTGGTCAGGGGGCACCTCGTTGTCCTGGTCATCGAAGATTTTCACCTCAAAGCTCTCCCGGGCTTTTCCCACCGAGCCGATTTTGATCATCCCGGGACGATTGATGGTATTCCAGGTGCCGGTCTCCGACATGC